>JBKOVQ010000142.1:0-7936 GCA_046723985.1 Actinomycetota bacterium
GCTGGCGAGAGAGGGAGTCGCATCGGTGGCCCTCAGCAAGGACGGTAGCCTCGCCGCCACCGGCGCCAGGCGTTGCCCGACCCTACGTCGGACGTGCCGGGAGGACGGGAGGGCGGTTGTCGAGGATGCGCGCACCGGAGCTGTGCTGCACGTGCTCCGCGGTCACACCGATCTCGTCTCCGCAGCTCAATTCAGTTCCGATGGACGTCTGCTCGTCACCGCCAGCCGCGATCACGACGCCCGCGTGTGGGACACCGCGACCGGCGCACAGCGGGTACTCCTGCGCGGCCATTTCGGCCCGGTCTTCGAGGCGTCCTTCAGCCCGAATCAGCGCTGGGTCGTCACCGCGGGCCCCTCCACCGCCGGCCTCTGGCCGGTCGACTCGGGCCGTCTGCTCCTGTATCTCCGCGGGCACAAGGGGCCGCTCACGTCGGCAGCGTTCAGCCCAGACGGGACGTCGATCGTCACGGCCAGCCGCGACGGAACGGTCCGAACCTACCGCTGCGAGCTCTGCGGCGGCGCAAAGGCACTGGTTGGGACGGCTCGGGCACGGCTCGGCCGGATCGCGTCGCTGCTCACGCCTGCCGAACGCGAGCGGTACCTGGGCAGCGCCGCGCCGGGCTAGCCGCCGCGCTGTTCGAGCTCGTTGGCCTTCTCGGACAGGGAGGCGAAGCCGGCCTGCAGGAAGTCGTTCGCGCCGGCCGCCGCCAGCGACCAGGTGAGCAGCCGGCCGAATCGCGGTGCCAGCACCTGCGTGGTCGCCAACCCCGCCGCCGCCGAGGTGCCGATGCAGCGGGTGCACGTCACCAGCTCCCCGATCGCCTGGTGCAGATCGCCGGTCTCGACCGGCTCCTCGTCGCCCTCGTGGGCGTGCCCGCGGACGAACGGCTCGCGGATGAAGCTCGTCACCTCGTCCCGTCCGAGCGTGCGCGCCGCCTTGAACGTCGCCGCGGAGAGCACGACGAGGTCGAGGGCGGTCTGGCACTGCGCGTCGCGATCGAGCAGGCGCCCCAGCGCTCCGGCGGCCGCGAGGGCGCCCGCGTAGGTGCCCACGATCGCGGCGTAGGACGTGTACGGCGGAGTCCGGTGAGCGATGGCCACGCCGGTACCTTGTCACGGTGACCGCGTTCAAAACATCCGAGGCGTACAGGCCGACCGGCGACCAGCCGCTGGCGATCGACACGCTCGCCGCCTCGGTCGCGGGCGGTGAGCGGTACCAGACGCTGCTCGGCGCGACCGGCACCGGCAAGACGGCGACGATGGCCTGGGTCATCGAGAAGGTCGGCCGCCCGGCGCTCGTGATCGCGCACAACAAGACGCTGGCCGCGCAGCTCTGCAACGAGTTCCGCGAGTTCTTCCCGGACAACGCGGTCGAGTACTTCGTCTCCTACTACGACTACTACCAGCCCGAGGCGTACGTCCCGCAGGCCGACCTCTACATCGAGAAGGACTCGTCGCGGAACGACGACATCTCCCGGCTGCGGCTCGCGGCCACGTCGGCGCTGTTCACGCGCCGCGACGTGGTCGTCGTCGCCTCGGTGTCGTGCATCTACGGGCTGGGCTCGCCGGAGGAGTGGCGTGGCCGAGTGCTGGTGCTCGAGGTGGGGGAGACGATCGACCGCGACGACGCGCTGCGGACGCTGGTCGAGAGCCAGTACGCGCGCAACGACTCGGTGCTCGCGCGCGGCCGGTTCCGGGTCAAGGGCGACGTGGTCGAGGTGCAGCCGGCCAACTCGGAGACGGCCTACCGCGTCTCGTTCTTCGGCGACGAGGTCGAGTCGATCTCGCACTTCGACCCGCTGACCGGCGAGATCTACGCGCGTCTCGACAACCTCGTGATCTGGCCGGCGACCGAGTACGTGACCTCGACGCCGACCGTCGAGCGCGCGGTGGACGCGATCCGCCACGAGCTCCAGGAGCAGGTGCAGATGTTCGAGGAGCAGGGCAAGCAGCTCGAGGCGCACCGGCTCCGGCAGCGGACCGAGTACGACCTGGAGATGCTCAGGGAGCTCGGGTTCTGCAACGGGATCGAGAACTACTCGCGGCACCTCGAGGGACGGCCGCAGGGTTCGCACCCGTTCACGCTGCTCGACTACTTCCCCGACGACTTCGTCGTCTTCGTCGACGAATCGCACCAGACCGTCCCCCAGCTCGGCGGCATGTACGAGGGTGATCGCTCTCGCAAGCAGACGCTGGTCGATTTCGGCTTCCGGCTTCCGTCGGCGCTCGACAACCGGCCGCTCCGCTTCGACGAGTTCCTCCAGAAGGTGCCCCAGCTCGTGTTCGTCTCGGCGACGCCGGGGCCGTTCGAGCTCCGCCACTCGAAGGTGGTCGCGGAACAGCTGATCCGCCCGACCTACATCGTCGACCCCGAGGTCGAGCCCCGCGCCACCAAGAACCAGATCGACGACCTCCTCAACGAGATCAGGCACCGCGAGGAGGCGGGGGAGCGCGTTCTCGTCACGACCCTGACCAAGAAAATGGCGGAAGACCTCACGGACTACCTGCTGGAGGCGGGCGTGAAGGCGCGCTACCTCCACTCGGAGATCGACACGCTCGAACGGATCCAGATCATCCGCGAGCTCCGGCTCGGCGAGTACGACGTGCTGGTCGGGGTCAACCTGCTCCGGGAGGGGCTCGACCTGCCAGAGGTCTCGCTCGTCGCCGTCCTCGACGCCGACAAGGAGGGCTTCCTGCGCGGGAAGACGGCGCTGGTCCAGACGATCGGCCGCGCCGCCCGCAACGTGAACGGGAAGGTGCTCCTCTACGCCGACCGGATGACCGAGGCGATCCAGGGCGCGCTGGACGAGACGAACCGCCGCCGTGCCACGCAGCTCGCGTACAACGAGGAGAACGGGATCACCCCCGAGTCGGTGATCAAGGGCGTGTCCGACATCGCCGAGTTCCTCATGCTCGAGTCGCCGACCGTCCCATCGCGCCGCCGCCGCGGCAAGGCCGAGGTGGAGGGGATGAAGCCGGAGGAGATCGAGCGCCTCGTGATCGAGCTCGAGGAGGAGATGTTCACCGCCGCCGAGGAGCTCCGGTTCGAGTACGCCGCCAAGCTCCGCGACGAGATCAAGGAGCTGCGCCGCGAGCTGCTCGCCGTGACGGCCTGAGCTGCCTCCGTCATGATCCCCGTGCATGGGCGGCCTGACCAGGGCTGAGCTCGTCAAAAGAGGGGTGGCCGGTGGCGCCGGGCTGATGCTGCTCGGCGGTCTCCCGGCGCGTGGATTGCGCCTCCTCGACGCCGCGGCCGCGCCGGGGGCCCACGTCCACGGCTTCGTCACGCGTCCCGACCTTCGCCCGCCGGTGATCTACACCGAGGCCGACCACGGCGGGGAGGCCGACGGCTATCTGTTCCTTGCGCCCCCGGGCGGGCCCGGGATGCGCGGCGGCCTGATCGCGGACAACAACGGCGACCCTGTCTACTTCCACCCGACGAAGCCCAAGACGGTGATGGACTTCCGGCCCGGTCTGCTACGAGGCAAGCCGGTGCTCAGCTGGTGGGAGGGGCGCTACGTCTTCGGCGTCGGCAAGGTCGGCGACTACGTGATCATGGACGACTCGTACCGCGAGATCGCCAGGTTCTCCTCGGCCCGGCATCGTCGGCCCGACTTCCACGAGGTGTTGCTCACCGACCACGACACCCTCCTCGTCACCGCGTACGAGACCGTGTCGGCCGACCTCACGCCGGTCGGCGGCCCGAGCACCGGCCTGCTCTACGGGGGCCTCGTCCAGGAGCTGGCGATTCCGAGCGGTCGCCTCCTCTGGGAGTGGCGCAGCCTCGACCACGTCGACATCACCGAGACGGTGAGCGACCAGTTCGGCTCCCCGTTCGACTACTTCCACATCAACGGGATCGACGTCGACGGCGACGGCAATCTGCTCGTCTCGGCCCGCAACACCTCCGCCCTGTACAAAATCAGCCGCCGGACCGGCCGGGTGCTCTGGCGGCTCGGCGGCAAGCGGAGCGACTTCGCGATGGGCCCCGGCACGCAGTTCGGCTTCCAGCACGACGCCCGCTTCCACGATCACGGCCGGACGATCGGCCTGTTCGACAACGGCCCGCGGCCCGGCGAGCAAAGACCCGAGTCGAGGGCGATCGTGCTCGCGCTGGATACCCGGCGGAAGCAGGTGAGGCTGAAGCGTGAGATCCGGCACCGGTCGCCGATCTTCGCGTTCGCCACCGGGAGCAACCAGCTGCTCCCGAACGGGAACCGGCTGGTCACATGGGGCATCACCGGCTGGTTCACAGAGTACGACGCGGACGGCACCGCCTGCCTCGATGCCCACCTGTCCCCGAAGGGACAGAACTACCGCGTCTACCGGTTCCCCTGGGAGGGAAAGCCGACCGTCCCACCCGCCTTCAAGGCCTATCGGCAGGACGACACAGCCAGGTTCTACGCGAGCTGGAACGGCGCGACGGCGCTCGCGGCCTGGCAGCTCGTCACGGGGCCGAAGCCGGCGACGCTGAGCGAGAGCGGGATCTTCCCCAAACGGGGGTTCGAGACCTCGTTCGCAATTCCCCGCGGCACGCGTTATGCGGCCGTCGTCGCTTTGGATGCGCGCGGCAAGCCGCTCGAGCGCTCGCGGACGATTCAGTTGTTCTAGGTGAGCAACGCCGCTCCGCGCGGGAACAGCCGCGTCGCCGTCAGGCCCCAGTCTCCGTCTCGCCAGATGTACGTGTGCACGCGGAGCGCGCGCTCCTCGGCCTCGTAGACGAGGAGGCCACGGGCCTCGCCGCGGCGGTGGGGTCGCGGCTGGCCGAGACCCGGCGCGGTGGCGACGACCGCGCCGAGCTGCCCGGCCGACCAGACCTCGAACTCGTGCCGCTCCGCCACCGCCCCCTGGTGCGTGTGGCCCGAGAGAATCAGCTCCGCACCGGCGTCGACGAGGGCTCCGAGGACGCGGCTGCGCCGGGCGACCGGGCGCTTTCTCGTGCGCCACGGGGCACCGGTCAGCTGGTGGTGCAACGCGACCATGCGCAGCGCCCCGGCGGGCGCAGACCCCAGTTGTTCGGCGGCCCACTCCAGCTGGTCGTCTCGCACGCCGCCGGACTGATGGCGCCAGGGGCGCACCGAGTTGATCCCGACGAGGCAGACGTCGTCGGAGTGGTGGACCGGCCGGGTCGTCCCCCAGAGTCGCTCGAATTCGGCCCACGGCCTGGTGAACCGGGCGGGCAGAGAGTACGGGATGTCATGGTTGCCCGGTACCGCAACCACAGGGGCGCCCAGCCCGTGCAGAAGCGCGGCCGCCCGCTCGTGCTGCATCCGGCGGCCGCGGTGGGTCAGGTCGCCGCTTGCGACGACCAAGGACGGCTGCAAACGGCCGACGAGGGCGGTCAGGGACGCCTCGACGTCGGGGCTCTCGCGCTCGCCGACGTGCAGATCGGAGACGTGGAGAATGCGCGCTGGCACGGCCGATCCACCCTATAAACTCGATCGCATGATGGACGAGCCGGCTGAGATCGTCGACGATCTCTACCTCGGCCTCCGCGCCGGCGGCGCGCTCCGCAAACAGCGCCGAGGAGAGCCGCTGACGGCCGAAGAGGAGGAGGCGCTCGGACGCTGGCGCCAGATGTCGAGCTGGCGCAAGGCGGTCGCGATCGGAGCGTTCGCGATCGGGACGTTCGGCCTCGGCTTCACCCTCGGCGGCCTCATTTTCGGGCGCTGGCGCCGCGCCTAGCCCGGGCGAGCCGATCGCCGGGCGTCGTTCAGCCGGTCCCGCTCTCGGCGTCCTTCGCGGGGAAGATCAGCGCCGGGACGTCCTCCGTCGCTGGCTCCTTGTCGAAGTCCGCGACGTCGATGATCGTTGCCAACACGGCGGCAAAGGGCGTCGAGAGCAGCACGTACGCCGGGCCGATCAGGATGCCGATCGACGTGACCGTCACCAGGACGATCAGCGGCGACAGGCCGACTGCGTGCCCGAGCACCCGTGGCCCGATGACGTAGTCCTGAAGGAGCCGAAGCCCGAAGACGGCGATCGCGGCGCCGATCGCCGCGGTCAGGGACACCGTGAAACCGGCGGCGATTGCGGTCACCCCCGCAATCAGCGGGCCGAGGACGGGGACGATCTCCACGATTCCGGCGAATACGCCGAGCAACAACCAGTACGGCAGGCCGTCCAGCCAGAACGCGAACGACAGAACGGTACTCACGAAGGTGATCATCAGCAGCTGACCTCGCACAAAGGCGCCCAGCTTCGCGTCGATCAGATCCCAGGTGTCACGGATCCGCTTCCGTTTGTCCCGCTTGGTCAGCCGGAGCACGACCTCCTGGGCACGCTCCTTCTCGAATACCCAGTAGGCAGCGACGGCGAATACGAAGAAGATCCCCACCAGCACCTTCAGTGCCTCTCGCCCGTAGGTCACTGCCGGGTGGATCAGACCGGCGCCGTTCGGCAAACGCTCGAGTCGGTGCTGGATCGCAACGAGGATGTCGTGCTTGATCCCGTGCGAGTGGCGCGCCGCTTCGGCAACCTTCGAGCTCGAAGTCGGGAGCGTGCCCAGTGCCGCCTCGGTCTGGTCGAGCGCACGGGGCACGATCAACCACAGCAGCACTCCGATGACGAGAACGAGACCGAGGTAGTGGAGAAGGACACCCACCGATCGAGGAATGTGGCGCGTCTGCAGCCACTCGATCCCTGGCCGCATGGCCGAGGCGAAGACAATCGCGAGCAGCAGGAGCGCGATCAAGACCTTCAGATGCCAGAGCGCGATCGCCGACACGATCACGGCGACCGCCACCGCCGTGGCGACGAAGGACTT
Organism: Actinomycetota bacterium; assembly: GCA_046723985.1. Taxonomy (GTDB): domain Bacteria; phylum Actinomycetota; class Thermoleophilia; order Gaiellales; family Gaiellaceae; genus DATBLE01. The sequence goes on from JBKOVQ010000142.1 coordinate 6,767, forward strand.
GCGGGCAACGTCGCTCATCGTTGACGTTCTTTCCAGTAATTCAAGAGGAAAACGAAGGTGTTCACGAACACGCGTTCGCACGGTAGACTGTCGCTTGATGGCTGCCGACGAGCTCGTCGTCAACGGCGCCCGGGAGCACAACCTCAAGGACATCACCGTCCGGTTGCCCCGGAACCGGCTGATCTGCATCACCGGCCTGTCCGGGTCCGGGAAGTCGAGCCTGGCCTTCGACACGATCTACGCCGAGGGGCAGCGGCGCTACGTCGAGTCGCTCTCGGCGTACGCCCGGCAGTTCCTCCAGATGATGGAGAAGCCCGACGTCGACTCGATCGACGGGCTCTCGCCGGCGATCTCGATCGACCAGAAGACGACGTCCCGGAATCCGCGGTCCACGGTCGGCACGGTCACCGAGATCTACGACTACCTGCGGCTCCTCTACGCGCGCGTCGGCCGGCCGCACTGCCCCGTCTGCGGGCGCCCGATCGCGGGTCAGTCGATCGAGGCGATCGTCGACCAGGTGCTGCGGCTTCCCGAAGGGACGAAGTTCACGGTCAACTCGCCGGTCGTGCGCGACCGCAAGGGCGAGTACAAGGACGTCTTCGAGCACCTGCGCGCCGAGGGTTTCACCCGCGTGAAGGTCGACGGGGAGCAGCGCCTGCTCGAGGAGGAGATCGAGCTCGACAAGAAGTTCAAGCACACGATCGAGGTCGTGGTCGACCGGCTCGTGATGAAGGAGGACCTGCGCACCCGGCTCGCCCAGTCGATCGAGACCGCGGTTGCGCTCGCCGAGGGGTTGGTCGTGATCGATGTCATCGACGGCGAGGAGCTCACGTTCTCCGAGCGATTCGCATGCCCGGAGCACGGCGTCTCACTGCCTGAGCTCCAGCCGCGGATCTTCTCGTTCAACTCGCCCCACGGCGCCTGCCCGCGCTGCACGGGCCTCGGAGCACAGCAGGAGATCGACCCGGACCTGCTCGTTCCCGACCCGACACTCTCGATCGTGGAGGGGGCGCTCGTGCCGTGGTCGGTCGGCAACTCGACCTTCTACGAGTCGGTGATCCAGGCGATCGCGGAGCGCTGGGAGATCGACCTCGACAAGCCGTGGCAGGACCTCACCGCCGGGCACCAGGACCTGTTCCTCTACGGGACCAAGGGCGAGCGGATCTACGT
>JBKOVQ010000263.1:0-4013 GCA_046723985.1 Actinomycetota bacterium
CCGGACGAAGTGCAAACGGCGCTGGCGCGCGACCTCGGCGTCCAGGCGCCGCCGCGGCTGCTCGAGCTCATCGGTGCCGGCCCCAACCAGTGGACGGCCGCGGAGGGCGCGTTGAAGGTCCGCGAGACCGCACGGATAGCGACGGAGGGGCTGTCGGTGGAGCAGTACTTCCACGGCCCGTCGGTCGCAGTCGACGAGCGCGACGCGCTCGTGTGCCTCGACGGGGGCGGGCCGGGACAGGAGCGGCTGCGCGCAGTCGCCCGCGCAACCGAGCAGTGCGGCGGGCGCGTCCACGTGCTGTCCGAGACGGCGCTGCCCGAGCCGCTCTCGATCTTTCCGCTGACGGTGCTCGTGCACCGGATCGCGCTCGAGCTCGCGGAGCAGGTCGGGTCCGACCCGGACGTGTTCGGCTACGACGTTCCCGGCCGCAGGGAGGCCTGGACCGCCCTCACGCTCTAGCCGAGCCAGACGACGAGGTTCGCGGCCTCGTCGACCTCGAGGGTCTGGCCGGGATGGACGAGCGCTGTCGTCGTTTCGTCCTCGACCACCACTGGCCCCGCCACGGCGAAACCGACGGGCAGGGCGTGACGGTCGAACACGGCGGCCTCATGCACGCCGTCGGTGTCGAAGTCGACGCGGCGGCGGCCCTTCGCGACCGGGGTGGCCGTGGCGGCTCGAGAGGGAGGGGGCGGTAGCCCCGCGCGACCGGCGAACCCAGAGACGTGGCAGGTGACGATCTCGACGGGCCCGCCCTCGAGATCGAAGGTGTACTTCTGCCGGTGGAGGGCGTGGAAATCCGCCTCGACCGTCTCGACCGAGACGGGCCCCGGAGCGATCGGTACGCGTACGGCATGTTCCTGTCCGCGGTAGCGCATGTCGGCCGATCGCTCGCAGCGGACGGAGCCCGCACCCGAGCCCTGGGCCACGAGCGCCGCCGTCACCTCCCGCTCGAGTCCGCCGAAGACCGCATCGAGCTCCGGAGCGGTCGAGGCCGAGGCCGAGAGCACGTGTGTCTGTGCGGCGTCTGCCCGCGCCTCGGCGAGCCCCATTCCCCAGGCCGAGAAGACGCCGGAGTGGGGCGGGACGACGACTCGCTTGACTTGGAGCTCGGCTCCGAGCGCGGCCGCGTGCATGGCACCCCCACCGCCCGCGGCGACCAGAACGAAGTCGCGCGGGTCATGGCCTCTCCGGACCGAGACGAGCTTGAGCGCGCTGATCATGTTCGCGTTCACGAGCCTGATGATCCCGTTCGCCAGCTCGGCCGGCGCGAGGCCGAGGCCGTCGCCGAGCAGGCGCAGTGCGTTCTCGGCCAGCTCCGGGTGGAGGCGGAGACGCCCGCCCAGGAAGTACTCGGGGTCGAGGACGCCCGCCGCGAGCTTCGCGTCGGTCACCGTCGTGCTCTCGCCGCCGCGGCCGTAGCACGCCGGCCCGGGCTCGGCCCCTGCGCTCCGCGGGCCGACACGGACGGAGCCGCCGTCGTCGACCCACGCGATCGATCCCCCGCCGGCGCCGATCTCGACGATGTCTACGACGGGCACCATGATCGGATAGCCCGCATAGTCCGGGCGCCACTCGATCCTGTACTCCGTGGTCGTCTTCGGCTCGCCGTCCTCGATCAGCGAGCACTTCGCGGTGGTCCCGCCGATGTCGAGGTAGAGGACGTTCGGCTCATCGAGCCGCTCGCCGAGGCGCGCCGCCCCGATGACGCCCGCCGCTGGCCCCGACTCGACGAGTCGGATCGGCGTCCGCCGCGCCGCCTGCAGCGATGTCGTGCCGCCGCTGGATTGCACGACCTGGAGGCGAGCGCGGAGGCCGGACTCCGCCAGCCGCCGCTCGAGCCCCCCGAGATACCGGTCGACGGTCGGCTGCACGTACGAGTTCAACACGGCCGTGCTCGAGCGCGCGAACTCGCGCCACTCACGATTGATTAGGGACGAGATCGTCAACGGAATCTGAGGGAGCGCGCTGACGAGCGCGCCGCGCACGTCCTGCTCGTGCGCGGGATGCGCGTACGAGTGGAGGAGGCAGACCGCGATCGCCTCGACGCCGTCGCGTCTGCACGTCGCGACCACCGTCTCGAGATCGTCGAGCTCGAGCGGCAGGAGCACGACGCCGTGGCGATCGACGCGCTCGCGTACCTCGAACCGGTGTCGGCGAGGAACGAAGGGCGGCGGCTTCCGCGACACGAGGTTGTACATGTCCGGCCGGTTCCCGCGGCCGATCTCGAGCACGTCACGGAAGCCGTGCGTCGTCACGAGCGCCGTGCGCGCGCCGCTCCGCTCGGTCAGCGCGTTGATCACGACCGTCGTGCCGTGCACGAACTCGGCCACGTCCTCCAGCGAGACGCCTGCTGCGGCGACGGCATCGAGCACGCCCTGCGGCAGGTCGTCCGGCGTCGTCGACGCCTTGCCGATCGTCAGAGCACCGGTCTGCTCGTCGAAGCCGACGAGGTCGGTGAAGGTGCCGCCGATGTCGGTCGCGAGGCGCAGCCTCATCTGCTTCGCAGCGCGGCGGTCTGGGCAGCGTCGACCTCGAGCGTCTCCGGGTCGAGGGCGACGGCGTAGACCTCGCGCGCGTACTCGAGCGTGACGTAGCCGTCGCGGACGTCGTCGCGGACCCGCTCCGGCTCTCGTTCACGCGGATCGCCGAAACCGCCGCCGGTGCCGGTCACGGAACGGACGAGCTGCCCGTCGTCGAGTGGGACGTGTGCGACCCGCCCCCGGCGCTCGACGGCGCCGTCGCGCACGTACTCGAGGTAGTTCGTCGTCCCTTCGCCGCCGCCGGCGAGCCCCCACGGGCGACGCTCCGAGCCACCGACGGAGCCGTACCCGCTGGTGTCGACGCCGCCGCGCAGCCGGTACTCACGGACGACGCCGATGCCGCCGCGATTCCTCCCGGCGCCGCCCTGGGCGGCCACGTTCAGCTCGTAGCGCTCGACCAGGACGGGGAACCGGGCCTCCACGACCTCGGCCGGGAAGTTGTAGGTGTCGCCGTCCGTCGTCGCGATCAACGCGCTCTCCCCGTCGCCGACCGCGCTGCCCCCCCAGCCGCCGACGTTCGGCTCCGCGAGCACGAACAGCTCGTCCGTCGCAGCGTCGCGGCCGACGACGTAGGAGCAGCAGAGGCTCGTGTAGGAGCCGGCGCCGAGACGGTCCGGGCACGCCGGCGCGAGCGCCTTCCAGAAGAGGTCGTTCGCGAAGGCGGCGCCCTCGTAGTACCAGCCGGTGGGCGCAGGCGGCTCCGCGCTGAATACGGTTCCGGGCGGGATCGTCAGCGAGAACGGCGCGAAGAACCCGTCGTTCGACCGCGCGCCGGGCGCCGTGATCGCGCGCACGACGGTCTTGCAGGCGGAGAGCAGTGCGCCGGTCGAGCAGTTGATCGGCCCTGCCGCCCGTGGCGCGCACCCCGTGAAGTCGGCGTGCAGCCAGTCGTCGCCCACCGTGACCGCGACCTCGATCGGGAGGTGCGCGTCGGAGACGCCGTCTCCGTCGATGACTCCCTGGGCCCGGTAGAGGCCGTTCGGGATGCGCCTGAGCGCAGCCCTGGCGGTCTGCTCGCCGTGCTCGAGCACGCGCTCGAACGACGCGAGCACAAGGTCGAGCCCGTATCGCTCGCACGCCTCGAGAACGCGTCGCTCGCCGATCGCGACCGCGGCGACGCCCGCGTTCAGGTCGCCAAGGCCCGTGCGCGGGAGGCGGATGTTCGCCGCGATCAGGTCGAAGATCGTGTCAACGCGACGGCCGGCGTCGTAGATCCGGACACCCGGAAGCTGGAGCCCCTCCTGGTAGATCTCGGTTGCGTCCGGTGGGATGCTCCCCGCCACGGCACCGCCGATGTCGATCCAGTGGGTGATCGAAACCGCGAACGCGATCACGCGGCCACCGGCGAAGATCGGCTTGACGAGGCAGACATCGCAGGTGTGAGTGCCGCCGCGGTACGGGATATTCGTCGCGAAGACGTCTCCTGGGCGCATTCCGTCGAGGCCGTAGTCGGCGATCAGGCTCTCCACCTGC
>JBKOVQ010000116.1:0-11182 GCA_046723985.1 Actinomycetota bacterium
TCGTCGTCGGCAGCGTCAGATGTGTATAAGAGACAGGGCCACGACCCTGTCAGGTGGCGAGGCCCAGCGCGTGAAGCTCGCGTCGGAGCTCTCGAAGATCGCGACCGGCCGGACGCTCTACATCCTCGACGAGCCGACCACGGGACTCCACTTCGCCGATATCGAGAAGCTGCTGGAAGTGCTCCAGCGGCTGGTCGACGCGGGCAACACGGTGCTCGTGATCGAGCACAACCTCGACGTGATCAAGCAGGCCGACTGGATCGTCGACCTGGGGCCAGAGGGCGGCGAGGCCGGCGGCGAGGTGATCGCGACCGGCACGCCCGAGCAGGTCGCCGAGGTCGAGGGCTCGTACACCGGGCAGTTCCTGCGCGCTCTGCTGCCCGCGGCCGCTGCCGCCGCAGCGTAGGCTCGGGCCGGTGGACCGGCCCAAGACGCAGTACGCCCGCAGCGGCGACTACCACATCGCCTACCAGGTTCTCGGCGACGGGCCGGTCGACCTCGTCTACATCCCCGGCTGGGTCGCGCACCTCGATCTCGACTGGGAGGAGCCGTCGGTGGAGCGGTTCTTCCGGCGGCTTGCCTCCTGCGCGCGGCTGATGTCTTCGACAGGCGCGGAAACGGCCTCTCCGATCCGGTGCCGGTGTCGGCGATGCCGACGCTCGAGGATTGGATGGACGACGTTCGGGCCGTCCTCGACACGGTCGGCTCCGAACGCGCGGCCGTCCTCGGCCAGGGTTACTGTCCGATCGCGATGCTCTTCGCCGCGACGCAGCCCGAGCGCACGTCGAAGCTCGTCCTGTACGCGGCGACCGCGAAGGCGGGCCTGAAGACCAACGACTATCGGTAGGGCACGACGCCGGAGCAGCAGGCCGAATGGGAGGCGGCGCTCGATCAGTGGGGCACCGACGAGTACGCGGCGGCCTGGGTCGCCCGGTGGCGCCGTCGATGGCCGACGACGGGCGCTTCGGGCCGCGACTACCTGCCCTGGGTCAGTGGCTAGTGAACGACGTGGCCCGAACTGGCACACGTACGCTGGAACCATGGACGCCGAGGACATCCTCGCCGCGCTTCGACGCAACCGGACGATGGACATCACCACCACCGGCGCGAAGACCGGCAAGCCGCGACGGATCGAGATCTGGGGCTGGCCCGACGCCGATCGCCTCTACCTGACCGGGTCGCCCGGCCGGCGGGACTGGTACGCAAACCTGCACGCGTACCCGGACTTCACGATCCATCTGAAGCGGGGTGTCCAGGCCGACGTGCCGGCGCGCGCACGGCCAATCGAGGATCCGGCGCAGCGGCGCACGATCTTCGAGCGGCTTCGGCCGGCGCAGGTCGATGCCTGGACGGCAGGCGCGCCGCTGGTCGAGGTCGAATTCTCGTAGGCTGGCCCGGATGGGCACGGAGGTGCAGAGCCACCCGGCGCAGGCCGAGCGGCAGTGGTGGCTGCGGCTCGTTCACGTCCTAACCACTCCGGCCTCGGTCTTCGTGTGGATTCGCGACGACTCGACAGAGGCAGCAGCGGCGCGACAGGAGCCGCTCACGGCGCTCGTCTTCGTCTCGGGCATCGCCATCTTCCTCGCCACCAGCACCGCCGGTCGCTTCTTCGACGACTTCGAGAACAACAACAACTACCTCCTGCTCCTCATGGAGTGCATCGTCGCCGGGCTGCTCGTCGCGATCCAGAACTTCTGGATCGTCGGCGGGGCCGTCCACATCGGCGGGCGCACCGCGGACAGCGCCGCCAGCTACCGCCAGGCACGGCATGTCGTCGCGCTCGCGACCGCGCCGTTCGTGGTCGAGTTGGTTTTCGTCTGGCCGGTTCGCCTGGTGATGTTCGGCGGCGACTCGTTCCGCGCCGGCGGCTCCGACCACGGCGTCCGAGAGGCCGTCTTCCGGGCGCTCGACGGCGGCTTCCTCGCGTGGTCGCTCGTGCTACTCGTGGTCGGCGTGCGGACGCTCAACGGCTGGCGGTGGCCGCGCACGTTCGCCTCGCTCTTGATCGCAGGCGTCCTCCTCGCGCTGATCACGCTGCTCTTCGTCGGCGTCCGCTTTGGTTGAGCTCGTCTACGAGACGCACTCGACCACCGTCGACAACGAGCGCGGGGTCGCGACCGGCTGGCGACCCGGACAGCTCTCTGAGCTCGGGCGCGAGCAGGCCCGCGCGCTCGGCGGGCGGCGCCCGACCGACGGCATCGCCGCCGTCTACGTCTCCGACCTCCGCCGAGCGGTCGAGACCGCCGAGATCGCCTTCGTGGGCTCGGGCATCCCGGTCCACCACGACGCCCGCCTGCGCGAGTGCGACTACGGCGAGCTGAACGGTGCCACGGTCGAGGAGGTGACCGCCGTCCGACGTCGCCATGTCGACGAGCCGTTCCCCGGCGGCGAGAGCTATCGCCAGGTGGTCGACCGGACGCGTGCCTTCCTCGACGACGTCGCGGACCGGCATGACGGCGAGCGCATCGTCGTGATCGCACACTCCGCGAACCGCTGGGCGCTCGACCACCTCGTCCACGGCAACCCGCTCGAGGAGCTGGTCGACGCGCCATTCGATTGGCAGGAAGGGTGGGTCTACCTCGTGAACGCCTCCAGCTCGGCCTCCGCCATCGAGTAGGTGTGCTCCTCGCCGGGGAATGCCCCGGACCTCACCTCCGCCGCGTAGGCCTCGAGCGCGTCGCGAATCTCGCGCGAGAGGTTCGCATACCGCTTCACGAACCGCGGGAGATGCCCCTCGGTGAGGCCGAGCAGGTCGTGGTAGACGAGCACCTGGCCGTCGCAGTCCGGGCCGGCGCCGATCCCGATCGTCGGGATCGCCAGCTCTCTGGTGATGCGCGCGGCAACGGGAGCCGGGATCGCCTCCAGGACGATCGAGCAACAGCCGGCCGCCTCGAGCTCACGCGCCTGCACGAGCAGCTGTCGTGCCGCCTCCGCCGTCTTCCCCTGGGTCTTGAACCCGCCGAGCATCGTCGCCGACTGGGGGGTCAGGCCGATGTGCCCCATCACCGGGATCCCGGCCTCGACGATCCGGCGAACGCGCGAGACCATCGGGCCGGCGCCCTCGAGCTTGACGATGTCCGCGCCGCCCTCCTTCACGAAGCGGATCGCGTTCCGCACCGCGTCCTCGTCGGACACCTGGTACGAGCCGAACGGCATGTCGCCGACGACCGGCGGCCGGTTGGCGTGGCGCGACACCGTCCGGGTCAGGAAGAGCATCTCGTCGACCGTCACCGGCACGGTCGTGCCCTCGTGGCCGAGGACGACCATCGCCGCTGTGTCGCCGACGAGCACGACGTCGATGCCGGCGTCCTCGGCGAAGCGGGCGCCGGGCGCGTCGTAGGCGGTGACCATGACGATCTTGTCGCCGCGCGCCTTCATCGCGGCGAGCTCGGGGAGCGGCAACTTGCCGGCGGGTGGGGCACTCATCTCCTGCCTCCTTGGTCGAGCGGGACGTTGTCGATCAGCCGGACGGAGCCGACACGGACGGCGCCGGCGAGGACGGGTGGGTCGAAGGGGGCGACCTCGACGTAGTCGACGTCGAGGCCGTCGAGCATCGCGCGCGCCTTCGCGGGGTCTCGGGTGGCGAGTGCGCGCGGAAGAGCAAGTGCGGCGCGCCGCTCTTCGGGCGAGAGCAGCGCGTTCCGCGAGGAGAGCGCGAGCCCGTCCGGTTCGCGCACCGTCGGCACCACGCGCAGGTCGATCTCCAGGTCGAGGTCGCGGATCATCCGACGGACGACCTCGACCTGTTGCGCGTCCTTCTGACCGTAGTAGACGCGGCGCGGGCGGACGATGTTGAAGAGCTTCAGACAGATGGTCGCTACGGCGCGGAAGTGGCCGGGCCGCGCGTCGCCCTCGAGGCCGCGCGAGGTCTGTTCGACATCGACCCACGTCTCGTAGCCGGGCGGGTAGAGCTCCTCGACTGCCGGGGCGAAGAGCAGGTCGACCACTTCGGCCTCGGCGATCGCGGCGTCGGCTGTCTCGTCCCGCGGGTAACGGGCCAGATCGGCGGTGTCGCCGAACTGCGCCGGGTTGACGAACAGGCTGGCTACGACCGTCTCGGACTCGGCACGCGCGGCGCGGAAGAGCGCGAGGTGGCCCGCGTGGTAGGCGCCCATCGTCGGCACCAGGCCGATGTCCTCGGCTTCGGCCAGCGCCGCTCGTGTCTCCCCGATCGTCCGTGTGATCCTCACGGGGCCGTCGCCTCCGCCAGCGCGCGGTACATCGGCTCGAGCTCCGGGTGAGCGTCGTGGAGCACGTCGATGTGGGCGTCGACAACCGACCAGTCGCCGCGTGCGATCGGCCCCGTGAGCTGGAACCCGTTCTCGATCGTCCGCGTCATCAGCGGGACGAGCGCCTCCGGCGGCGCGCCGGCGTCGTCGAAGAGCCGCGCTGCGGCGCGGTAGAGGGTGACCAGGTAGTTGGAGGCGATCGCCGCGCCGGCGTGGTACAGGACGCGCGCGTCGTCGGCGAGGTCGAAGGACCTCAGGCCGAGCGTGTCGGCGAGGTCCCAGCCGACCGATCGGGCCTCGACGTTCTCGGCGGTGACGGCGGCCCAGGCGCCGTCGAGCTGCTCCGGCCCGCGGTCGAGCGTGAACGTCTGGAGCGGGTGGACGGAGAGCCGCTTCGAGTGCGGCTCGAGTGCCGCGAGCGGTGTCGCGCCTGACACGTGGGCGACCCACGGTCCCGGGTCGATCGACGAGGCGACGTCGGGGATCGCGCGGTCCGGGACACAGATCACGACGAGCTCGGCGTCGTCCTCACGCACGTCGACGCCCCGATCGAGGAGGCGGGCGGCGAGCGCCGAGCCGACGCGGCCGCGACCGATCACGTTGACGCTGTTCATGTCACTGGCTCCAGTCCCGCAAGGGGTACCGGGCAGCGCGAAGTCTAGACCTTCAGGGCAATCCTGTGTTCGAGCGCGGCCTTCACCTCGGGCCAATCGTCGTCGATGACCGCGTACCACGCCGAGTCGCGCCGCTCGCCGCCGCGGACGATCATGTGCTTGCGCTGGATCCCCTCGAACTCGGCCGGGATCGCCGCGAGCGCCGCCCTCGCCCGCTCGTTCTTCGCGTCGGTCTTGAACTCGACGCGGCGTACGCCGAGCACCTCGAACGCGTGCCGGAGCAAGAGGTACTTCGCGTCCGTGTTCGCGCCCGTGCCCCAAGCGGAGGGCGTGTTCCACGTGTGGCCGATCTCCAGCCGCAGGTGCTCCGGGATGGCGTTCAGGTAGCTCGTCGAGCCGACCACGACCCCCTCGCACAGCACGACGAAGTGGTGCGTGTCGGTGGACGCGAGTGCCGCCACGATCCAGGCTTCGGTGTCACGGGTCGTCATCCACGTCCAGGCGCGCTCGTCGGCCGCCGCCGCCCGCAGGCCCTCGACGTGGCGCTCCTCGATCGGCTCGAGCGTCACGATGCGACCCTCCAGCCGTGGTCGAAGCTGCTGGCTCCAGTCCATGCCGTATGTCTACACTGCGCTGGCACATGCCGATCTACGAATACGTCTGCATGAAGTGCGAGTCGCACTTCGAGGAGCTCGTCCGGAACGGCGAGACGCCAAAGTGCCCGGACTGCTCGAGCGCGAAGGTGCAGAAGCAGTTCTCCGTCTTCGCGACGCACGGCGCGCAGTCGACGCCGAGCTTCGGGCAGACCGCGGCGGGCGGCGGCTGCTGCGGCGGGTCGTGCGGCTGCGGCCCCTAGCAGCCCTAGCGTCCGCCACCTCGCCTAGACTCCGCCGTCGATGCTCGACGCGCTCAGGACGGAAGCCTCCACCTGCACGCGCTGCCGCCTCAGCCAGACCCGTACACAGGTGGTGTTTGGGAACGGCCACCCGAACGCCGACCTCATGTTGGTCGGCGAGGCCCCCGGCTTCCACGAGGACCAGCAGGGGATCCCGTTCGTCGGGCAGGCGGGCAAGCTCCTCGACCGGCTGCTCGCCGGCATCGGCCTTACCCGCGCAGACGTCTACGTGGCGAACACGCTCAAGTGCCGCCCGCCGGGCAACCGCGACCCGATGCCCGACGAGAAGCACGAGTGCGAGCCGTGGCTGTTCCGGCAAATCGAGTTGATCCGGCCGAAGGTGATCGCGACGCTCGGCAACCACGCGACGAAGCAGCTGACCGGCAAGGAGAGCGGCATCACCCGCGTCCACGGCCAGCCCCAGCAGGTGACCTACGGGTCGATGCAGGTGACGATCTTCCCGCTGTACCACCCGGCCGCCGCGCTCTACACGCCCGCGATGTTGAAGGTGCTCGAGGAGGACTTCGCCAAGCTGCCGGCGCTCCTCGACCAGGAGATCGAGCCGGTGCCGTCGCTCGCCGATCTGGTCGCGGAACCGGAGCCCGAGCCGGCCGCGGTACAACTCGGCCTGTTCTGACGCGGATCGAGACCAGCTCGCCCGAGGAGACCGAGGCTCTCGCCGGGCGCGTCGCGGGGAACCTTCGGGAGGGCGATGTGGTCACGGTGTCCGGCGAGCTCGGCACGGGCAAGACGACCTTCGTCCGCGGCGCCTGCCGCGCGCTCGGGGTGGAACAGCCGGTGACCAGCCCGACCTACACGATCGGTCACCGGTACGAAGGCGACGTGGCCGTGTCGCATCTCGATCTCTATCGCTTCGCGGGCGTGTCAGCCGCCGACTGGGGTGCGCTCGAGCCGTACTTCGAGGACGCGGTCGTTTTCGTCGAATGGCCCGAGGCCGCGGGCGCATCGCTGCCCGAGCCGCGCCTCCGGGTACGGTTACGCCACGTGGACGAGAAGCGGCGGCTGATCGTGCTCGAGGGCGATGCTGACCTTGGCATTTGACACGGCGACCGGTGTGGCGACCTCTGCGCTCGTCCGAGACGGCGACGTGCTGGGCGAGCGCGTCGGCCGCGCGGTCGAGGTCCTCGCCGACGCCCACGAGCTGCTGCGCGCCGCGCGTGTCGGCCCGCGCGACCTCGACCTGCTCGCGATCGGCGTCGGCCCGGGGAGCTTCACCGGTTTGCGGATCGGCCTCGCCGCAGCCCGGGGCCTCGCGCTCGCCCTCGACGTGCCGGTCGCCGGTGTGTCCACGCTGGACGCGCTCGCGGCAGGAGCGCCGGGCGCGGCTCCAGTGATCGACGCGCGCCGGGGCGAGATCTTCGTCCTCGCTTCGGGAGACGTCCGATGCCTGGTACCGGATGCGTTCGACGTGGATGCCGGCCGGACGTACGTGGGCGACGGAGCTGTGCAGTACCGCGCGAGAATCGAAGCCGCGGGCGGCGTCGTTCCACCCGACGACAGCGAAGTACACGTCCCGCGGGCGCGCTTCCACGCTCGATTGGCGGGGGAGGGTGGACCGGCCGAGCAGGTCGAGCCGGTCTACCTTCGCATCCCCGACGCCGAGAAGGCGCTGGCATGATCGACATCCGGCGCCTCCAGCTTCGCGACCTGACCGCGATCGAGGAGATCGAGCGGAGCGCCTATCCGACCCCCTGGTCGCGCTCGATGTTCGCGGGCGAGCTGTCGAAGCCGTCCTCGATCTGCCTGGGGGCTTTCGAGGACGAGGTGCTGCTCGGCTACCTGATCACGTCCCGCTACGTCGATGCCTGGCACGTGATGAACGTCGCCGTAGCACCCGACCGTCAGCGCCGCGGCATCGCCTCGGCGCTCCTCGGCCGGCTCTTCGAGCTGACGAACGAGGACGACCGGCGCGGGTACACGCTCGAGGTGCGCATCTCGAACGCGGGTGCGATTGCCCTGTACGAACGGCTCGGCTTCGAGCAGCGCGGCGTCCGGCGCGGCTACTACACGGATAACCGCGAGGATGCGCTGATCATGTGGAGAGACCCCGCGGTCCGCGACGAAGTCGCTCGATGATCCTCGGCCTCGAGACGTCGTGCGACGAGACGGCCGCCGCCGTGATCACGAGCGACGGCGAGATCCTCTCGAACGTCGTCGCCTCGCAGTCCGAACTGCACGCCCGCTTCGGCGGCGTCGTGCCGGAGGTCGCCTCGCGACGCCATCTAGAGCTCGTTTCGCCGGTCGTGCGCGAGGCGCTCGAGCAAGCCGGCGCGACCCTCCCGGAGATCGAGGTCGTCGGCGTCACCCGCGGCCCCGGCCTGATCGGTGCGCTCCTCGTCGGTCTCGCCGCTGCGAAGGGGCTCGCCTGGGGCGCCGGCCTGCCGCTCGTCCCGGTCGACCACCTGCACGGCCATGTCGCGTCGCTCTACCTCCAACCTGACCCGGTCGACCCTCCCTTTCTCTGCCTGCTGGCAAGCGGAGGGCACACGCTGCTGCTCGACGTCCAGGATCGCGCGGGATTCCGGGTGGTGGGTACGACGCTGGACGACGCCGCGGGGGAAGCCTTCGACAAGGGCGCCCGCCTGCTCGGGCTCGGCTATCCCGGCGGGGCCGCAATCGACCGACTCGCCCGCGAAGGTGATCCCGAAGCGTTCGACTTCCCGGTCGCGCGCGTGCCGAACTTCGACTTCTCCTTCTCGGGCCTGAAGACTGCGCTGCTCTACGCCGTCCGCGGCCTCGAGCCCGCCGAGCTGGAGGAACAGCGGGCCGACCTCGCCGCCTCGTACCAGCGCGCCCTCGTTCGCGCGCTCGCCGGCAGGACGCTCGAGGCGGCCGAGCAGCTCGGCTTCGAACGGATCGCGATCGTCGGCGGCGTTGCCGCCAACTCCGAGCTGCGGGCGTCCTTGCCCGATGCCGCCGCCGCGCCGCTCGAGCTCTGCACCGACAACGCCGCCATGATCGCGTCTGCTGCGCGCTTCGTCGAGCCCGCGGTCGATCCCCTTCGCCTCGATGCCTATGCCGTGGCGTAGCGGCATCGGCGTGGCAGCGCTGGCGGGGATCGTCGCCGCAGCGGTCGTCGTCGTGCCGGCCGGGGGCGGCCGCGCGCCGGCGCCGGCTCCCTCCCGACTCGCAGCCGCCGCCGGCTGGAACGGCCTGGTCGGCGGTACGCGCGCCTCCGTCGGCACGGGACAGCGCGTTCTCGTCGTCCTCACCGCCTTTTCGCTCGCCGACCGCGTCGAGCGCGCGGGCGGCTTCGCGACCGAGGCCGAGGAGCGCCGGTGGACGTCGGCAGCCGCGGCGGCGCAGGAGCAGTTCATCTCGAACCTCGGGCAAGCGGGCGTCGCCGTCAGGCCGGAGTTCCGGTTCACCCGCACCGTGAACGGCTTCTCCGCCGTCCTTGACCCGCGGGCGATCGCGCTCCTCGAACGGATGCCGGGCGTGAAGGGGGTGTATCCGGTGCGGGTCGCCTACCCCGCCGCGGTGTCGCCGAGGATCCTGCGACAGGCTGCCGCGCTCGCGCCGCGCTCGGGAGCCCGCCTCGCCGGCATCGCCGGACGCGGCGTGACGATCGCGTTGCTGGACACCGGCGTCGACGCCAGAACGCCGTACCTGCACGGCCACGTGCTCCCCGGCATCGACGTCGTCGGCACCGAACCGGACGCGCGGCCTCAGGCGAAACCCACCGACCCGTCCGCGCTCGAGGAGCACGGCACCGAGATGGCGGGGCTCCTGGTCGGAGCCGGCGGCCCCGGGAACCTCACCGGCGTCGCGCCGGCCGCGACCGTCCTCCCGATCCGCGTCGCGGGCTGGCAGGCGGACGCCGTCGGCGGCTACACGGTCTACGCTCGCAGCGACCAGTTGATCGCCGGCCTGGAGCGTGCTGTCGACCCCGACCGGAACGGCGACGCGCACGACGCCCCGCGGATCGCGCTGGTGCCGCTGGTCGAACCGTTCGCCGCCTTCGCCGACGACCCTCTGGCACGGGCGGTTGACGGTGCGCTTCGCCTAGACACGCTCGTGGTCGCGGCCGCGGGGAACGACGGTCCCGCCGGCCCGGCGTTCGGCAGCATCGGCGGCCCTGCCGGGGCGCCGTCGGCGGTGGCGGTCGGAGCTGCCAATGCCGGCCGTGCCGTCACTGAGGTGCGGGTCGTCGTCCGGGCCGGGCTGCGCGTCTTGTTCGACCGGCTGGTCCCCTTGACGGGCGCCCAGGCGCCGGACCGGACGCTCGTGCTCGCCCCGGCCGCCGCCGGCAAGGGCACGTTCTTCCGCCACGGGCTTTCCCGCGTAGCCGACCGGGCTGCGGTCGCGCCCGCTGGAGACGATCCAGCAGCGGTCGTGCGGGCAGCGGCGGCCGCCGGCGCCGCCGCCGTGATCCTCTACGGCCGCCCGGTGGCGCCGGGCTCGATCGGCGTGGACGGACGGGTAGGCGTGCCGGTGGTCACTCTGCCCGCGGAGACTGCAGATGCACTGCGCGAGCAGCCTGGCGCTGTGTTCGTCCTCGCGGCGCCGCGACTGAGCGGCGCCGCCCCGACTCAGCCCGCGCCGTTCAGCTCCTGGGGCCTGGCCTTCGACGGCGGGATCAAGCCGGACCTGCTCGCACCCGGGGCCGGCCTGGCGACGGCGGAGCCGGGAGCGGCCGCCGACGGCGGCTCCGTCTTCGGCACGGTCAGCGGCTCGAGCGCCGCGGCGGCGGTCGTCGCCGGGGGTGCCGCGCTCCTCGCCGAGGCACGACCGGAAGCTCGTGCGGCGACGCTGCGCGAGCTGCTCGTCGGAGGCGCCAGGCAGATCCTCGAGACGCCGCTCGAAGCCCAGGGCGCAGGCGTCCTCGACGTCGGCCGCTCCGCGTCGCTCGAGCTCGTCGCCGATCCACCGTCACTGACGTTCGGACGCGGCACGCGCGAGGGCTGGCGCGGAGGCGGCGTCGTCCGGCTGCAGAACCTCTCCGGCCGGCAACTGACGGTCTACGTCTCGGCGGGCGACCAGACGCACGCCTCGGTGCGGTTCAGCGTGACGCCGAAACGGCTCGTGATCGAGCCCGGTGCGGTCGGGAAGGTCGTGCTGCGTACCCCGCCGATCACGATCGCCGAGGGCGATGCGGTCTCCGGATCGATCACGTTCACTCCGCTCGCGGGCGTGCCGCTACACGTTCCCTGGGCCGTCGTCTTGCGCCCGGCCCGCGCGCTGCTCGGCCCGCTCGCGTTGTCGCAGGCCTCGTTCAAGCCGTCCGAGTCGAAGCCGGCGATCGTCGTCATCCGTGCCGGCCGTGTGCTGCGCTCCGCCGAGGGCAACACTGTCGTCCCGGTGCTCCGGCTCGACGTCGAGCTCTGGACGGAGGACGGAAAGCGGCTCGGCCTGCTCACCCGCCTCCGTGACCTCCTGCCCGGCCGGTACGCGATCGGACTCACCGGGCGCGGCCCCGCTGG
>JBKOVQ010000195.1:0-10616 GCA_046723985.1 Actinomycetota bacterium
GTGGGGGTCGTTGTAGCGGCCGTAGTAGCGCCGCGAGAGCACCGCCCAGATGTCGACGTCGTCGGCGCCCTTCCCGTCCCAGAGGAAGCGGTTCGGCAGGCCCGGGTTACCCGTGACCAGCATCTTCGAGCCGGCCCAGCAGCGGTGGACGGTCGACGCCTGCTGGCCGACGACGCGCATCCCGGCCGGCCCGGGCTCGTCCAGCGAGTACAGGTACGAGAGGCGGCCGTCGAGCCATCCGTGCGCGTCCCAGAACGAGCGGACCGCGTGGAGGTAGTCGCACCAGGGGCCGAGCTCGAACGGCGAGATCCCGGCGATCCGGTTGCGGACGCTCGCGCGCTGATTGGAGATCGGGATTCTCAGCGTCGCGAAGGACGCGGGGTTCTGCTTGACCAAGTTGCCGCTCGAGTCGAGCCACCACTTCCGCGATGACGCGTAGCCGTTCCGCGTGCGGGGCTCGCCGAATCCCCATCCCGCAGGCGAGATCCGGTACGAGGCCAAGAACGCGAAGAGCTTCGCGTTCGCCGCCGACCGCGCCGGGTTCGAGCCGAGACGGTAGAGCTGGTCGACCTTCATCACGTAGGACTCGGGCACGACATGGAAGGCGGTCAGCAGGTTTCCCTGCAGCGAGGACGCTGCCGGCAGGTGGACGTCGAAAACCCGGATCGACACGGGGATCGCGGTCGTCTTGCCGTCCGCCGTGACCGTGACCGTCGCCCGGTAGCCGCCGGGCTGGGCGTCCGGCGGCACGGCGACCTGGAGGTAGAGCGGCTGGTTCGGGCGCTCGGTCGCCCGGCTCGCGCCGTTCCACGGGAGGAGCGCGTCCGGGACTGCGCGGCCGCCGAAGGAGACGAAGTGGCCGAAGTAGACCTGCGCCTTCAGCGGGCCGAGCGCGCTGCCGTCGACCGAGACGGCGACGTTCTGCGCGTTCGTCGCCACGACCCAGGCGCCTTCGCGCTCGCCGATCGCCGCGTTGAGCGCGAGCGACTGGGCACCTCCCTGCGGCAACCGGCCGGTCGACGGGATCGTCTGCGCGGCCGGATAGGCGAGCACACCGGCGCCCGCGGGGGAGGCAGGCGCGGCCGCGCCTCCGACCGGGGCCAGGAGCAGGCAGCAGGCGACGGTGACGAGCCGTCCGACGAGCGTCATCTCACGTTCCTATCGACAGCGCCGCATGCCTGCTCGACCCCGAGGACGCAGTTGGCTAGCCGAGCCCGTCGCGCCAGGCGAGCGCGCGCTCGAGCGGAGCGAGGTCCCAGTCCGGCCCCTGGACGCTGACGATGAAGTCCGTGAAGCCGAGCTCGAGGAACGCGTCGGCGTCGCGGCTCTCGCCGGTCAGCCGGCTGATGGTGGTCGAACGCTGGATTTCGGCCGGGTCCCGCCCGACCTTCGCGCACCAGTCGTCGAGGATGTCGGACTTGCGCTTCATCGCCGCCGGACCGCCGAACGCGTGCCAGACGTCGGCGTGCTCGGCCACGATTCGTAGCGTCACCTTCTCGCCGCCGCCGCCGATCAGGATCGGGATGCGGTGGAGCGGGGGAGGGTTGAGCCGCTCCCACCGCGCCTTGATGATCGGGAGTGCCCGCGCGAAGTCGCGGAGGCGGCTGCCGGCGGTGCCGAACTCGTAGCCGTACTCGTCATAGTCCTTCTGGAACCAGCCCGATCCGATGCCGAGCATGAACCGGCCGCCCGAGATGTGGTCGATCGTGCGGGCCATGTCCGCGAGCAGGTTGGGGTTGCGGTACGAGTTGCAGATCACGAGGGACGAGATCTCGGCCCTGGTCGTGAGGGCCGCCATCGCCGCCTGGACGGTCAGCGACTCGAAGTGCTTTCCGTTCCGTTCGCCGCTCAACGGGAAGAAGTGGTCCCAGTTGTAGATCCGGTCGGCCCCGAGCGCCTCAGCCTCGATCCACGCCCGCTTCATCGCCTCGAAATCGCCGTGCTGGGGGATCACCTGGACTCCGATTGTGACCCGCGCCATTGGCCGAAAGCTACCTAGGCCCGACCGGCCCACGCAGCAGTGTTTTCCACAACCAGTGCCTGGCACCGGAGGTGGGGCAAGAGTGCGACAACTTGTCCACGGCCCCTGCCCGAGCGGTCTAGTCGAAGAAGGTGTCTTCGTGCCGGTAGGCGGGCGCGCAGCAGCAGAGGAACCGGAGGCCGCCCGCGTCGGCGCGGATCTGGTGCCGCGCGCCGGGCGGGATCAGCACCGCGTCGCCGACGGCGACCGGCCGCCGCTCGCCGTCGAGCTCCATCTCGCCCGAGCCCTCGACGACGTAGTAGATCTCCTCGCTCTCGGCGTGGTAGTGCCGCTCGGTCGCCTGACCGGCCTCGAGCGCTGCCTCGGCGAGGCTCTGGTTGCGGACCGGTGCGGTCGGCAGACCGAGGAGCTCCCGGATCGTGCTCCCGTCTGCCGTGGTGAAGGGCTCGGCTTGCTCCAGCGAGCGCACGATCACGCGCGCAAGGCTACTTCACTTCTTCGCCGAGCTCGGCTTCTTCGGAGCCACGGTGAAACCGATTCCCGTTCCGGTCTCGGCGGAAAGCCTCGCGTACGCCGCACAGTCGACCCGGCCCGAGGCGACCCGTCGCACGGCGCTCCGGAAGGCCACGTAGGAGGGCTTGGGCGTCAAGTCGCTCCACAGGAGGCCGGACTGCCAGCCTGCCAGGTTCGTCTCGTCGGCGAGCTCGAAGTTGAAGAACGCGCCGACCGCCGGCTGGCAGTAGGCGAGCTGGAGCGCATCGGTGAGCTGCGTCGCCTGGTCGGGAGCGAACCCGCCGGCGGCCGCGTTGGCGGCAAGCGCGAAGAACGGCGGCAACAGCTGCCGGTCGGTCTCCCGACCCCGGTAGAACGCGCCTTTTCTCGGATCGACCGTCGTCTGGAAGCCCTGCTCCATGTACCAGATGCTCACGCCGCGCTGGCCCGGCAGCGGTTGGGCGGTGCCGCCGAATGCCTCCTGGAGCACGCCGATCAGCTTCGCGTAGTCGCCCTCGGAGATCCTCGTCGACCCCGGGTGGCGCGTCCACGGCCGCTCCGCATTGGTCACCGGATACGGGTTGTGTCCGACGGTGTCGAAGATCGGCAGCCGCCGGCCGCTGGCGCGGTACGCCTGGCCGAGCTTGCGGTAGAACAACACCGGCGAGTGCGACACATTCGAGGAAGCGCCGGGATTGTCGTTGCCGCGCGCGGCCGAGGCGGCGATTACGTTGACGCCGGTCCGAGCGGCGTGGAGCACGTCCCAGCACCGGGCGAGCAGCGCGTCGTACGCAGCCGGCGCGGCGCTCCTGCCGCCAGGGGCGAACTGGGGACGCCAGAACCGGCTCGAGTTCGGCTCGTTCCAGATCACGATGTCACGGACCCCCGGATACCGGTGCAGGAGGCTGGCGACGAACTGGCAATAGGCGTCGCGCTGAGCATCGGTTTGAGGGGCGGCGTCGGCGCTGCCGTAGACGCCGAGGACGACTTGCAGGCCGCCGCCCCAGGTAGCGAGGATCGTGCGGTCGATCGGCCGGCGGTCGAGGACGCTGAGCCGAGTCTGGCCGGGCGTCCAGGGCACGGTGACCCGGATGGCGCGGAGCCCAAGGTCGCGGGTATAGGTGAGGGCACGCTGCGCGGTCGGCTTGTCCGACCACTTGAGCGTGTCGTCGGCGACGCCGACTAGGAGGCCCGATCCAGCCTGCGCAGTCCCGGTGAGCGCGCACGCGAGCGCCAGGCTGGCGAGCAGTGTCCGGCCGGTCCGTCGCACGTTGTCTCCATCGGCGCCAGGGGCGCCGAACGTGAGGATCGGCGTGCCTGACTCCTATTCATGGGCCTGGTACTCGGATCCCGCGGTGCTGGCGATCAAACGCGAACGGATCTTCCGGCCCGCCTGGCACTAAAATCGTGGACTTCGGGCGGCTTCCCGAGCCGCCGTCGTACTTCGCCTGCACGACGGGAGGGCTGCCGGTCGTCGTTACGCGGGACACCGAAGGCGACCTGCGTGCCTTCCTGAACGTCTGCCGCCACCGGGGCTCGGAGGTCGTCTCGGGAGCGGGCTGCCGCGGGACGCTCAGGTGCCCCTACCACGCCTGGACGTACGGACTGGACGGCATGCGTCGCTCGGCGCCGCGTGCAGATCGAGAGAACGGGTTCGACCCGTCCGAGCTCGATCTCGTCCCGCTTCGGCTGGAGGCCTGGGGGGCCGTTCCTGTTCGTGACCACCGATCACGACGCCGCCTTGCCGTCGCGGATGCGCACGGTGGTCGCGGTCGAGAACTACCTCGAGTGCTACCACTGTCCCGTCGCCCATCCGGGTTTCAGCGCGCTGGTCGACGTCGACCCGGACGCGTACGTCCTGGAAGAGAGCGGTGAGGTCTGGAGCCAGTACGGCAGCGCGCGCGACGGAGACGGCAGGGGGAGGATGACCGGGCCCTGGTCGAGTCGGTGCAGCGCGGCGTCGTCTCGGGCGTCGTGGACCGAGGCCGCCTGCTGCCCGAAAGCGAACGTCTGATCGCCCTCTTTCACACCAAAGTGACCCTTTCGCTCACCGAAGGGGCCCCTGTTGTCCGATCTGGCTGCTACCTTGAGCCGGTTAGCGCAAAGCCAGACGGCTGAGTGGCCGCGGCATGTCCCTTCGGCATGCTCCCCCCGGCGTGGTTGACCGCTCCTGTCGTCGCCAGTACGAAGAAGGAGCTCACCACGTTGAAAAACGTCGTCCTGCTTGCCGTTCTTGCGTTCGTCGCGACGGCGCTCGTCCCGCAGGCGACGGCACGCCGGCACGTCGTCAGAACCGTGCAGGCGGTGAAGCAGGTGTCGCCGGTGGAGTCGACTGCCCTCCTGCGCCGGATCGAGGCGCACCGGGACGAGACGTGGCGCTGGCAGCGGGTGATGCTGAAGCCGCGCACACCGTTCGGCAATTCGGCGCGCCTGGCGAGGAGTCTCGGGTATCGCCGGTGGCTCGCCGGGCTCTGGCAGCACCGCGCAATCGTCGCCAGGAATCAGGCGCACCGGCCGCCTCACAGGGCCCACTGGCTCTGCATCCACCACTACGAGGGCTCGTGGGCCGATCCGAAAGCGCCCTACTACGGCGGCCTCCAGATGGACGTCGCATTCCAGCGGACCTACGGGCTCGAGCTCTTCCGGGCGAAGGGAACCGCCGAACACTGGACGCCGCTCGAGCAGATGTGGGTGGCAGAGCGGGCGTTTCGCACGCGCGGTTTCTACCCGTGGCCGAACGCCGCGAGATACTGCGGTTTGCTCTGAGAACCAGAGCGGTTACGCTGACAGGAGATCGGGCACCACGCCGTTGGGAGACCGCATGGATCGGCTGACAGCGCTCATCGATCGGGCCGAGGAGCAAGGTTGCGTCAACCTGTCCCAGTTCAGCGAGCTCCTGCACGAGCTGGATCTCGACGACGACGAGCTCGCACGCGTCTACGAGCAGCTCGAAGAGCGCGGGATCGAGCTCAGCGACGACTGCGGCCACGTCCGCGAGGACGAGGCAACCTTCGCCAACGGCGAGCTCGCGCACGCGACCACCGACGCGCTCCAGCTGTTCCTCAACGAGGCCGGCCGCTACAAGCTGCTCACCGCCGAGGAGGAGGTCGAGCTGGCCAAGCGCATCGAGCGCGGCGACAAAAAGGCGAAGGACCTGATGATCAACTCCAACCTGCGGCTGGTGGTCTCGATCGCGAAGCGCTACCAGGGTCACGGCCTGTCGCTGCTCGACCTGATCCAGGAAGGGATCATCGGCCTGATCCGGGCGGTGGAGAAGTTCGACTACCGCAAGGGCTTCAAGTTCTCCACGTACGCCACCTGGTGGATCCGCCAGGCGGTGCAGCGCGGCGTCGCGAACAAGTCGCGCACGATCCGGATTCCCGTGCACATCGTCGAACGCGAGCAGAAGATCGCCCGGGCCGAGCGCGAGCTCGTAGCGAAGCTCGGGCGTCAGCCGACCGACCAGGAGCTGGCGAAAGAGGCGAAGCTGCCGCTCAAGCAGGTGCAAGAGGTCAAGGCGGCTGCGCGCGCGGTGACCAGCCTCGACAAGCCGATCGGGGAGGACGCCTCCGGCTCGTTCGGCGACCTCTTCGCCGCCGAGCAGGTGCACACCGACGAGGAGGTCGAGGTCAGCCTGCGGCAGGAGACGCTGCGGAAGGCGCTCGACGAACTGCCCGACCGCGAACGCACGGTGCTGGAGCTCCGCTACGGCCTGGTCGGCGACGGCGAGCCGATGTCACTCGAGGCGATCGGCCGGACGCTCGGGCTGACGCGCGAGCGCATACGGCAGATCGAGGCGAACGCGCTCGAGACGCTCTCGATGCTGCGTGAGGTCGCCGGCCTGCGCGAAGCGGCTTAGCCGCTCAGACGATCTCGAGTCCCTCGGCGATCACGAAGAACGCGCGGCCGAAGGGTGACTCCGCGCTCCGCTCGCGGACGTCGTTCCAGTCGATCTGCTCCCGCAGCGCCCGGGCGATCTCGAGGCAGCTGCGGTAGTTGATCGAGTGCTCGGTCATTGCCATCAGCTTGGTCACGAGCAGATCCTCCGGCCGCATCACCCGCATGGTCATCGCCTGCACCTCGAGCTCTTCGCCGCGTTCGATCACCTCGTCGGTCATCTCGAGCCCGGCCGGGTGGAAGATCAGGTCGACCATCACGTCGCCGTCGTACGCCTTGAACAGCCACTCTTCCGGCGGTCGCTCGGGCCGCAGGCCGATCTCGACCAAGGCGGCGAGGGCGGCTTCCGCGTCCTGCGGCTTGACGAGGAAGTCGAGGTCGTGGTCGGTTGCCGGCCCGCCACGCACCCAGGAGGCGACCCCACCGGCGACGAGGAAGGGGACACCGTTGTCGCGGAGCGCCGCCGCCGAGCGCTTCAGGGTGGGCAGCATGCCGTTGAGCGGCTCGCCCTCGTCCGTCACAGATGGGCGGTACCCTGCGGAACGAGCCGTGTAACGGCATGGAACGAGCGGGCGTTGGGCACCATGGTCCGGTGCGGGACGGAAGACCGATCCGGATCGCCGCAGCAGGTGATCTCCACGCCACGGAGGCCGTCCGGGAGCGGTTGACCTCGGCGTTCTCTGAGCTCGACCACTCGGTCGACCTCGTCCTGCTCGCCGGTGACCTGACGACGTGCGGCGACCCCGAAGAGGCGGTTGTCCTCGCCGACGCCTGTCGTGACCTCACGACCCCGGTCTGCGCCGTTCTCGGCAACCACGACTGGCACCTGAACCGCACGCACGAGCTCGTCGCCGTGCTCACGGATGCTGGCGTGCGCGTGCTCGAGCGGAGCTCGGTCCGCTTCGATGTCCGCGGGCAAGAGGTGGGCGTCGTGGGGCTGAAGGGATTCGTCGGTGGCTTCCCCGACCACGTGCTTCCGGATTTCGGCGAACCGCTCCTCCGCCAGGTCTTCGCGGAGACGACCGAGGACGTCGCGGCGCTCGACCGGGAGCTGGCTTCCGTCGACGACTGCGACCTCCGGATCGTGCTCCTCCACTACGCGCCGACCACGACGACGCTCGAGGGCGAGCCGCGCGCGATCTGGGCGTTCCTCGGCAGCGACCGCCTCGCAGGACCGATCGCCGAGCACGCGCCCGACCTTGTCCTCCACGGCCATGCGCACGCGGGGACGTTCGAGGGCTTCATCGGCCGGGTTCCCGTCTACAACGTCGCGACCTACGTCACGGGGAAGGAGTTCTGGGTCTTCGAGCTCGCGGTCGAGCAGCGCCCCCGGGTCGAGCGTCCGGAGGAGGCTCGGGCCGAATGATTCCCGTCGTGCGAACGAGCCAGGCGTCGAGGTCGCCGCGAGCGTTAGTGCCCGACGACTTGGACGAGCCAGCGGCGGTCGCGCTCGCGGTCGAGTTCGATGAACAGCACGCGCTGGTAGCGCCCGAGCTGGAGCTCGCCGTTCCGGACCGGGATCGATTCGCCGGCGGTGCCGAGCAGCATCGCCATGCAGTGCGAGTGGCCGTTCCCGACGTCCATGTCCTCGGGACAGATGTTTTCGGTGCGCCGGTCCCAGTCGTCGTGCGCGTAGTAGGTCTCGCGCGGGACGAGCCGCAGCAGAAGCTGGGCGAAGTCCTCGAGGAATCCCTGCTCGAACTCGTTCACGCGGACGCAGCAGGTGGTGTGGGGGGAGTAGACGCAGGCGATGCCGTCCTGGACGCCGCTCTCGTCGACCGCCTCGGCGACGTCGTCGGTGATGTCGCGGACGTGGAGCCCGCCCGTCGTCCGTAGCTGCTGCTCCCGCTGGAAGACCTTCACCGCTCGCTCACCCCCTGTGGTGTCCGGATCGGCGTATTGTGCTCGATCGGCGTCACCGCTGCCACGGGTCCTCCCAAGAAGGGCCGAGGGCCCGGCCGTGTGGCCGGCCCCCTCCAGCGCCCGAGTTAGATGACCGGCTTCGCCAGCAGATCTGGCCGATCACCGTCCCCGTACCGGCATGGCCCGGGTTCGGCGCATAGCCGGGGTTCGTCTGGACGACGACCATGTGAACCGTGTCGCCCGAGATCGTCGGTCCGGACTCGTCGATCGAGCTCGAGACGATCACCGCCATGAACGACGGAAGCGGTCCGGCCGGCGCCGGTGAACGCGGCCGGCGCGGCCCCGCCGGAGAGGCTGGTCAGCTTCGACCACTTCGCACCCCAGAAGGTGACCGAGGTCCCCGCCGCCGCGTTGCGATCGCCGATCACGAAGGTGCCGCCTGCGACGAGGCAGAAGACGAGGGCCGAGGTCGAGGAGGTGTTGTTGGCGGCGTTCGGGTCGAACTGATCGCCGCCGATCGTCGCGGTGTTGACGAGCCTGTCGCCGCACGTCGCCGTCACGTTCGCGACGACCGTGACCGTGGCCGATCCGCCGCTCGCGATCGACCCCAGGTTGCACGTGAGCGAGTCGGAACAGGTGCCCTGGCTCGGGGTCGCCGAGACGAGCGTCTCGCCGGCCGGGAGCGGATCGTTCACCGTGTCGCACTCCTCATCGACGCCACCATCATCCGCTCGGTGCTCCTACCCGCCGCGATGGCGCTCCTCGGCCGCTGGAACTGGTACCTGCCGCGCTGGCTGGAGTGGCTGCCGAGGATCCACATCGATGCTGAGCAGCGTCGACCCAGTACGACCCTGGCCGGCTAGGTCTGTCAGAGTGCCCGCCGTGTCGGCCGTGCCCGGCGAGCTCGACGTCGCCCAGACGTACAACGACGACTACCACGGGTGGCCGGTGGCCCCAGTTCATGAGCCTCACCCGATGCGCGGCTCGTTCATGGATCCGCGGCCGGACGCCGAACTGGGGGCGATCTACCACGACGGGGTCGACATCGCGGTGCGTGACGACCACCCCGAGCCGGGGGCCCCGCCGGGGCGTACGCACCGCGTCTACGCGATCGAGAGTGGCCAGGTCCGCCGTGCGACTCCGCGGGGCGTACGAGGGCTCGTCGACTGCGGGCATTTCCGCTACGAGCACGTGGACGCACTGGTCAAGGTCGGGGATCAGGTCGACCCGGGAGACCTGATCGGCTGGACTTGCTTCGACTCCTGGCACGTCCACGTGGGCGAATGGATCTTTCCCCCCGGCGACGACCCCATCCTGGTGAACCCGATGCGGCCGGGCGGGAAGATCCGGCCGTATCTCGACGACGCCCCACCGGAGATCCATGAGATCCGCTTCTACACGCCGGCCGAGCCTGAGTGGACGCGACGCCCGGAGGCCAACGTCGCGCGGCTTCCGCAGGCCGGAACCCGCCTCGACAAGACGCGTCTGTCCGGGAAGGTGGACGTGCGTGTGCGGCTCGACGACCCGCAGTCATTCATCGGCTGGTTCGAGGACCTCCCCTGGCTGGCCGCGCCCCACCACCCGTTCCGGCTCGGGGTCGCGCTCATCGAGCTTCCCGGCGGAGACGTCGTCCTCAACCGCGACGTCTTTCGAGCCGAGCGCTCCGTCTACACTCCGGCGGGGCAGCACTACGCGCCCGGCACCGACCAGAACCTGCCCGCCAACGGCTGCATGGCGATGCATCGCACCGCCGGCTGCGACGGCGTCTACTGGTTCCGCCTCTTCCCGAAGCCGTACTGGGACACGACCACCCTGCCGAACGGGCGCTACCGCCTCCGCATCCTCGCCTGGGACGTCTCCGGCAACGAGTCGGAGGCGGAGACGGATGTGACCATCCGCAACTGAGTCGGCCGGCCTGACGGAGCTCGAGCTGAGTCGGGCCCTGAGGTCGACTTGTAACGGAAGGCGCAAAGTGGGAGAATTCCGCTGCCGAGCCTCTGTGGCGCGACACCGCAACTGCGGGGCGGACAACAGAAGGGAGGGGCGGATGAAGAGGCCCGACGGCGGTCCTGACGCGTCTGTTGTCTAGGAACATCGGAGGTCTTGTCATGCGGTTTCTGTTCAGAAGGAAGTTCGCCGTTGCTGCGGTCCTGACGATCCTGGTCGGCTTCCTTGCCTTCGGCGGCGTTTCGCTCGGCGGGCAGTCCCGTCAGGCGGCGAGTAGTGGTGCGTCGGACACCGGCGCGATCGGCATCGATCTCGCCTGTCTTGCTGTGACGTGTCCCGACTTCGGGATCGATCAACAGCTGCACAAGGCGGCCAAGCCTGCGTTGGACGATGGCCACGTGATCGTCGTTGCCAGTCAGTGCAGCAACGACGACAC
>JBKOVQ010000115.1:0-12574 GCA_046723985.1 Actinomycetota bacterium
GCGTCACCCTGGCTCAGTTGAGTCACGGCCGGACTCACACCGTCCGTGCCCGGATCACCCGTCGGGCCTTGCTGATTCCAAGGAAGCGACGTGTACCCCTTGGGACAGGGGAGCTCGGAAACGACCTTCAGTTTCCGCCGTTGTTGTAACAACCCTGGATCACGCCGCCCGAGTCGGGGATGGTCGCCCAGGCGACGCCCCCGCCAGCGCGGACGCAGCCAGTGCCCCGGTGGCTGCAGCGACGAAGTCTCGCTTGGTCATCGTGCCCCTCCCTGGTCGTGAGATGCCGAGCCTGAGTGCTCATGGGAAGGTTGCGCCGACTGTGCGCGACCGAAATCCCGCTTTCGGGGTTACCCGGTCGAGCGGTCGGCGAGCTGGCAGCGCACGCTCCAGGCTCGCTGCAACACCGTCACCCAGGCGGTCGCGGCGAGGAGATAGATCGCCCACTGGAGCCCGCCCCACGGGGCGACCGCGAGTCCGAGGCAGATCACGACCACCCGCTCGGCCCGCGAGCCGATGCCCACGTCGCCCTTGAGCCCGAGCGCCTCGGCCTTCGATCTCGTGTAGCTGACCAGGAACGAGCCGGCCAACGCCGCGAAGGTGAACGCCAGAGCAATCTCGTTGCCGTCACGCGCGAGCGCGAGTGCAATTGCACCGAGCATGAACGCCTCGCCGATCCGATCGGTCGTCGAGTCGAGGAACGCCCCGAACACCGTCGCCTTGCCGCCGACCCGCGCGAGCGCGCCGTCGAGGATATCGAGGATCGATCCGATCGCGAACACGATCGATCCGGCCCAGAAGAACAGCCATTCGTTGCGGTACTCGAAGTACACGAGCACAGAGGCGACGACGCACAGCGAGACCCCCGTGATCGTGAGCATCGAAGGCGTCACCCGAGTGCGGGCGAGACCGGTCATCGAGCGGGAGGCGATGCGTCGCGCCCCGTCGGTGTGGGTGGACTTGACGTCCACGCGGTGTGGGGTCAGGCCGCTGACGGGCTCGGGCGCAGCCGCCGGATGATCGGGCGGCGATAGACGACGAGCGCTGCCAGGAGCGCGACGACGATGCCCGCGAGGATGTCCAGCCAGAAGTGGTTGCCGGTCGCCATCACGGCGAACCAGACCCAGGCCGGCCAGAGCAGCCAAATTGCCCTGGCCCACCATCGCCGGCACACCAGCACCATCGAGATGCCGACGATCAGCGCGTCGGCCGAGTGCAGGCTCGGCATCGCCGCGTACGGGTTGGCGGCGAGCTGGATCAGGCCGCTGCCGTGGTTCACACCGCCGATGTTCGCCATCACGTCGAGGAAGCCGAAGGTCGGGAACATCCGCGGCGGCGCGGTCGGCACGACGACGTAGCCGATCAGGCCGATCGTGTTTGCGAGCAGGATCCAGTTCCGGAACCGGAGGAAGGACGTGTTCCGGCGGAGGTACACCCAGAGGAGCGCCAGGCCGACCACTGTGAACTCCGAGTTCCAGTACGTCCAGGTCACGAGCACGGTCAGGAAGTGCGACCCGGCGACGAAGTTCGTCAGGGTGAGCTCGAACAGGTCGCCGACCTGTTCCTCGATCCGGATCACGCCCAGGCCGTTCTCGAATGCCTGCGTCGGGTTGCGGTCGGCAACGCCGCGCGCGAGCTGGTAGAGCCCGAGGAAGCCGAACCAGATCGCGACCTGGAGGCCGAGATCGGCCCAACCTCTGGGCAGGTGTCTGCGTCCTGCTGCGACGATTGCGGTCACGAAACGTGCTCCCGGGCGGGCATGTGGATATTAACGTTGCGACTGGCTGTCTTCATCCGCCGATGTAGGACATCTCGACCTTCTCGAGGTCGGTCGTGTTCTCAGATCGGATCTCCGAGTAGCGGTCGGCCCGTCGCCTCCAGATCCGGCCGATTTCGGCGTGCAATTCCTCCTCGGACGCGCCGCCGCGAACCAGCGCCCGGAGGTCGTGGCCCCGGACGGCGAAGAGACACGTATACAGCCGCCCCTCGGCCGAGAGGCGCGCCCGCGTGCAGTCACCGCAGAACGGCTGGGTGACGGAGGCGATCACGCCGATTTCCCCGCTGCCGTCCCGGTAGCGCCAGCGCCTGGCCACCTCGCCGCGGTAGTTCGGCTCGACCGGCTCGAGAGGAAGCTCGGCGTCGACAGTCGCGACCATCTGGGCGGCCGGGACGACGTCGTCGAGGCGCCAGCCGTTCGAGTGGCCGACGTCCATGTACTCGATGAACCGGAGGATGTGGCCGCGTTCGCGGAACAGGCGTGCCATGGGCAGGATGCTGTCCTCGTTGATACCCCGTTTGACGACCATGTTCACCTTCACCGGCAGCCCCGCCTTTGCGGCGGCTTCGATCCCGTCGAGCACGCGCTCCACCGGGAAGTCGACGTCGTTCATCGCCGTGAACACCTCGTCGTCGAGGGAGTCGAGGCTGACGGTCACGCGCCGCAGCCCCGCCTCCCGCAGCGCCCGAGCCTTCTGAGGAAGCAGCGACCCGTTGGTCGTCAACGTCAGGTCGAGGCCGCCGATCGCTGCGAGCTTCTCGACCAGGCGTTCGAGGTCGCGCCGGACGAGCGGCTCGCCGCCGGTGATTCTGATCTTCTCGACGCCGTGTGCGACGAAGACGCGGGCCAAGCGCTCGATCTCCTCGAACGTGAGCAGCTCGCGGCGCTCCAGGAAACGGTAATCGCGCCCGAAGACCTCCTTCGGCATGCAGTAGACGCACCGGAAGTTGCAGCGGTCGGTGACCGAGATGCGCAGGTCGCGCAGCGGCCGGTCGAACGAGTCGCGCACATGCATCTATCCACTGTAACCAGCACCGCCGGCCCGGCCGAGAGTGCGGTCAGAGGCGACGGGCGATCGCCTCGGCGAACCGCGCCGCGGCCCCGTCGGCGTACGTGAGATAGAGCGACGGCTCGGTGATCTCCAGCTCGAGCACGACGCCCCCCATCAGGTCGACCCGGCCGTAGAGGAGGTCGGCGCCGGCGCAGGCGAGCGCGGCCTCCGCGGTGCCGCGATCCGCCTCCGTCGCCTCGGTCGAGGCCAGATCCTCGTCGAGGTAGAGGACCTCCCGTTCGCCGCCCATCGGGAGCGGTACCACGCGACGCACGGCGTGCGAACACTGCGCGTCGAGGTAGATCAGCCCGATCTCGACCGCGTCACCCAGCTCGGGCTGGACCATTGCTGTCCCCCCTTCGGCGTGGATTCGGACGACGAGCGAACGGGCGGCGTCGAGCTCGTCGCGCCCAAACCGGGCGGACCGTCGACCCCCGGCCGAGACCGTCGGCTTGACCACGAACGGCCCCTCGGGCGGCTCGAGCTGGTCTCCCGGCTCGACGAATGCGGTCGGCACGACCGGGACGCCGGCGGCGGCGAGCTCGGTCAGGTAGCGCCGCTTGTCGGTGTTCCACTCGAGCAGCGCGAGGGGGTTCAGCATGCGCGGGACCGACCCCACCCAGGCGAGGAACTCGTCGCGGCGCTCGGCGTAGTCCCAGGTCGAGCGCGGCACGACGAGGTCGTACCGCGACCAGTCGACCCCGGGGTCGTCCCAAACGGCCGCCTCCGCCGAGACGCCGAGCGCGGCCAGCTCGTCAATCAGGCCCGGGAAGTCTTCGTCGCCGTCCGGAATCTCGGCGCAGGTGGCGAGCCCGATCCTACGGCTCAGGCGGTTTTCCACAACCAATGCCTGGCACCGGACGTGTGACGATTCAGCATCGATCGCTCCACAGAGGGACGTGTCCCAGGGACAGTCCCTGTGACACGGCTAGATGAGCCAGTCCCCGTTCTCCTGGACGATCTCGCCGTCCAGCTCGATCCGGCCGCCGCTCCGCAAGTCCTTGATCAGATCCCAGTGCAGCGAGCTTACGTTCGTCCCCCCGACCTTCGGATAGCTGGCGCCGACGGCGAGGTGGACCGTCGCCGCCATCTTCTCGTCGAACAGGATGTTCCGCATCGGCCGGGTGATCCCGGTGTTGCAGCCGATCCCGAGCTCGCCGATGAAGCGTGCGCCCTGGTCCAGGTCGAGCGCGGCCAGGAGCTCGGGCTCGCCCTGCTCAGCCGTCGCTTCCTCGACCCGCCCCTTCCGGAACGTAAGCCGGATGCCCGAGACCGGCGCTCCTTCCAGCGTGGTCGGGACGTCGAAGCAGATCGCTCCCTCGGCCGAGTCCTCGAGCGGGGAGAAGAAGAACTCACCGCCCGGGAGGTTGGTGTGGCCGTCGTCGATCTGACCGCTACGGCCGTGAAGGGAGAGCCGCAGGTCGGTCTCGTCGCCGACGATCCGAATCTCATCGGCGGCGTCGAAGCGCGCGAGCAGGCCGCGCATCCCCTCGCCCTCGGCGTCCCAGTCGCGGAGACAGGCACCGTAAAAGAAGTCCTCGAACGCCGCCAGGGGCATCCCGGCTTCTTGCGCGAGCGCGTGGGTCGGGAAGAAGCAGCCGACCCAGGGGATCTCGTCTCCCATCGTCCGCCGGAAGAACGGTGCCGATGCCTGCTTCATCAGGGCTCTGCGGTCGGCGCTCAGCTCGGCAACTCCGCGCGTGTTGTCGGGCGCCTCGACCGTGATCCTCGCCTCCATGTGGTCGGACGCGTACCGGTCGATCGGTGCGATTTCGCCGACCAGCTCGCGCGGCGCCTCCGTCGCCCAAGGCTCGTCGCAGGGAAAGAGCGTGTAGTTCATGCGGAGGAGCGGATACGCACCGCGGGCGGCGATCATCCGGATCAGCTCCTCGATCACGGGCCGGGCGTCGGGTTGCGTCCGAATCAGGACCTGCCAACCGGGCTGGACGTCGAGCGAGCGCTCGACGATCAGCCGCGCATACTCCGTGACCCGTGGGTCTACAGCGCCCAAACGCCGTTCTCCTGGACGACCTTGCCGTCGAGCTCGATCCGCCCGCCGTTCCGCAGCTCCTTGACCATGTCCCAGTGGATGTCGCTCTTGTTCAGGCCGCCGACCTGGGGGAACCCCGTGCCGACCGCGAGGTGGATCGTCCCTTCCATCTTCTCGTCGAACAGCGTGTTCCGCATGTGGCGCTGGATCCCCGGGTTGCAGCCGATGCCGAACTCGCCGAGCCGGCGGGCGCCCTCGTCGGTGTCGAGCGTTCCGAGCAGGAACTCCTCGTCGCTGGTCGCGGAGGCCTCGACGATCGTGCCGCCCTCGAGGCGCAGCCGGACGCCTTCGACCTCGTGGCCGAGGTAGCAGGCGGGGTACTCGGAATAGGTGATCACCCCTTCGGCCGAGTCCTCGACCGGTGAGTAGAAGATCTCCCCGCCGGGCATGTTCGCGCGCAGGGCGTCGACGAGCCCCTTTCGCCCGGCCAGGCTGAACGTGAGATCCGTCCCGGGGCCGGTGATCCGCACGGTGTCGCCTCGGTCGAAGTGTTCGCAGATCCGTTCCATCTTGGCGCGGAGCGCCTGCCAGTCGATCAGCACGGCCCCGTAAAGGAAGTCCTCGAACGCGGGCAGCGGCAGGCCGGCGTGCTGCGCGGCCGCCGTCGTCGGGTAGTAGCAGCCCACCCAGGGCTTGATGTCGGCCAGGTACGGCATGTGCGGCTCGCGGAGCGCGCTCTGTCGGGCGGCGAGCCGTTGGGCGGGGATGTCAGCGGACTCGCGCGTGTTCTCGGGTGCGAGGATCGCCATGTACGAGTTCGCCGACTCGATCTCGTGCCGCTCGATGTCGGAGATCGTCGTGAGCACCTTCATCGGCGCATTGCGGAGGAAGGCGCCGCCGACGCTGTCGAAGTTGAGCCGAACAAGCGCCCGTGCGCCTCTGCGGCCGAGCTCGCGCGTGATCTCCTCGACCACCGGCCGGGCGGGCGGCTGCGACCGGACGAGCACCTGCCACCCGGGTTGGGGATCGATGCAGTCGACGAGGATGCGGGCGTACGCCTCAGTCCGCGGGTCCACCCGGCTGATCCTAGTCTGAGGTCGCGAGCCCGAGCCGGGCACCCACGACAGCATCGGCGGCGCGGGCGCTCGGCGGGTGGCCGGTGACGGCGTCGAGGAAGTCCTCCCGCTCGAGCGCCTGGAGTCGCGCATCGGTCTCGGCCGCGACCGTGGCTGTTCGCGGCACGTCTCGGAGCAGCGCGATCTCGCCGAACGAGTCGCCTGGGCCGAGCTCCCGGCCCGCCGAGCCGTCCACCGATACCCGCAGGCGTCCGGACTCGACGAGGTAGAAGCGGTCACCGTGGCCGCCCTGCCGCACGACGATTGCCCCGGCGACCACCGACAACGGCCGGAGCTGCGAGGCGAGCCGCTCCAGCGCGGGCGCGGGCAGCGGCGAGAAGATCGGGATGTGCGCAAGCAGGTCGAGCTCCGCTGGCGCTTCTGCCGCCGCGTCGATCGCGACCAGCTGTCGCCACGCAACCGCCGCCAGCGCAGGGAGGACGGCGCCCGTGACCACGAGCGACCAGCGCGTCCCCACCAGGTCGATGAGCGCCGGCGTCAACGCCGCACCCAGGCCGATCGCAGCGACGAGGATCATCTCGAGCACGCCGAACACCCGTCCGATCACCTCGGCGGGCGCGGTGCGCTGTAGCAGCGTCAGCCCGGCCACGTCGACGAGCGTGTTCCCCAGGCCGAGGACCGCGAGCGCGACGAGTGCCACCCAAAGGTGCGGCCAGATCCCGATTGCGGCGAGTGGGGCGCCCCACAGCACGATGCCGAGGCCGAAGTCCGAGGCGAGCCGCTTCCGTCCGATCAGAGCGAACGCGGCGAGCGAGCCCGCGATGCCGCCGATGCCCATCGCGGCATTGAGCAGGCCGACCGCGGAGTCGCTCCGGTGCAGCAGCTCGAGAGCCGTGACGACGACGAGCACGCCGAGCGCGCCCGCGAGCAATGCCTGCGCTGCGTACAGGCCGACCACGACTCGGAGCCGCCGGTCCAGCCCGATCGCTCTGAATCCGCCGGCCGCCTCGCGGAGGAATCCGCCCCGAGGCTGGGCCGCTTCCTCCGGCTTGTCGACGCGTGCCTTCACCGGGCGGATCAGCGCGACGAGCGCCGCACCCACGACGAAGGCGCCGGCGGTGGCCAGCATCACCGTTCCGGGACTCCAGAAGACGAGCAACGCGCCGCCGATCGCCGGCCCCGCAAAGGTCGCGACGCTCTCGATCGTGCTGCGGACGACGTTCGCCGCAGTCAGCTCCTCGGGTGTCCGCGCGAGCTCCGGGAGCAGGGCGGACTCGGCCGGCAGGAACGCCGTCCCGAGGATTGCGGCCAACGCGGCGAGTGTGTAGACGAGCCAGTCGGCTCCGCCCGCGAGCGCGACGGCGCCGGCACCGCCGATCGCCGCAGCCCGCCCGAGGTTGGTCGCGACCAGAAACGGCACGCGCGGGAGCCGGTCGGCCAGCGTCGAGGTGAACGGCGCCGAGGCCGCCGCCGGGATCGCGCGCACGAGCGAGACGATCCCGACCGCCTTCGCACCTCCGACCTCGTAGGCGTAGACGGCGAGAGCGACGGCGTACGCCCAGAGACCCATGACCGAGCAGACCCCGGCGAGCTGGAGGCGCCGCAGCTGCGGGTTGGAAAAGTTCTCGCGGAAGGCACCGAGAGACTCGCCGAGCTGCTCGCGGGCGCGGCTCATGGAGCGGCGAGCATCGCAGCGTCGGTTGCCAAATGGAAGACGGTGCGGGAAGATTTCGTCGAGGCGGCCCGTCTAGT
Source organism: Actinomycetota bacterium (assembly GCA_046723985.1). Taxonomy (GTDB): domain Bacteria; phylum Actinomycetota; class Thermoleophilia; order Gaiellales; family Gaiellaceae; genus DATBLE01. The sequence continues at coordinate 7,647 of JBKOVQ010000115.1, forward strand.
TAGGCGAGCCGCGTTCCGCGGTCAACGGTTTCCGAAGGAGGATCCAGTGTCGGACGAGAGAGAGAAGACGACTGTCGGGGCGAGCGACGAGAGCGACGTCGAGGCCCACAAGAGCACGGTCGGCAAGACGACCGTCGGCAAGACGACAATTGGCGAGAGCGACGAGAGCGACGAGAGCGACGAGAACGACGTCGAGGCGCATAAGTCCACGGTCGGCAAGACGACCGTCGGCAAGACGACCATCGGCTAGCGCGACTACCTTCGGTTCGAACCGAACGAGCCCGGTCGCCGGGCTCGTTCCCGTTCTAGGACGACTTCAGGACGGCGGCGAGCGCCTCGAGCAGCCGCTCTGCCTCGGGCCGGGCCTCCTCGTCCAGCTCGGCGAGCGCGGCCGCCACCCGCGCGACGACGGCGAGGCGGCCGTCGCCGGCGAGGGCCAGCTCGGCCTCGCGGGCGCGGCGGAGAAGGTCGAGCGCAATAGCGGCCTGGGAGGCGAAGAGACCGAGCAGCTCCATCTCCTCGAGCGTGAACCGCGACTGCCGGTCGAGCACCTCCAGGACGCCGAGCGCCTGCTCGTCGTGGAGGAGCGGAACGGCCATCAGTCCTTGCGGCACGTAGCCGGTTCCCTCGGCGACGTCCTTCGCGAAGCGGGGGTCGCGGGCGACGTCCTCGATCACCAGCGGCGTGCGGGTGGCGAGTACCCAGCCGGCGACGCCGGTCCCGGCCGGGAAGCGCTGCCCGAGCAGGCTCTCCTCGCCCTCGCCGACGACGGCCTCGAAGACAAGCTCGCTCGACTGATCGTCGAGCAGCAGGATCGAGGAGGCCTTGGCCACGAAGATCGCGCGGGCGACCTCGACGACGGAACGGAGCAGGGCTCGGAAGCGCTCTTCCGAGCCGAGCGCCGCCGCCGCGACGGCTGCGTTCAGTTGGGTCGTCTCGGTCATCGGTTGCCTCCCACGTTCGACGAGGTCAGGTGCAGCACACTCTTCAGTTGGAAGGGCGTCAGCTCGGGGTGCTTCGAGCGCACGAGCGCGCAGATCGCGCTCACGTGCGGCGTCGCGAAGCTGTTACCGGACGCGCTCAGCACCTCGCCGCCGAGCCAGGCGACCTCGACGTCGATGCCGCGGGCGAAGAACTCGACCGGCGGATTCGGGTTGTAGTAGAGCGCCATCGGGTCAGACTCCTCGTGGCTGCCGACGGAGATCACCGACGAGAAGCGCCACGGGTAGCTCTCGACCGGCATGTTGTGTGCAGAGGCGACGAGCACCGTCCGTTGGAAGTAGGCGGAGTCCGCGAGCTCGTGCAGGACGGCGGCGTAGTCCTTCTTGGTGGTGGAAAGGCTCATGTTGACGACGTCGAACCCCTGCTCGATCGCGTAGCGGAGGCCGAAGAGGAGGATGTTCCCGCCGCCGGTAAAGCCGGGGCCGAGCACGCGGACGCTGTGGATCTCGGCATCGGGTGCGAGCGAGCGGACGATCCCTGCGCAGGCGGTCCCGTGCCCGCATACGTCGCCCTCGAGGTCTGTGGCGACGAACGCGGCACCGTCCTCGTCCTTGGAGACGGCGACTGCGCTCTCGACGTGGCCGACCATCGGGTGCGAGGCGTCGACGCCGCTGTCGAGGATGCAGACGCGGACGCCCTTGCCCGTTGCGCCGCCCCAGGCCCACTCGCGCGTGATCTCGGCGGGCCAGTCTGTCTCTAGCGCGATCGCCTCCGCCGCGCCGGCGGGGAGGCTCCAGGCCGGGAGATCGCTCATGCCGCGGCGATCATCCCTCGCGCGCCGTGCAAACGGAAGCGCTAGCGGGACGACAGCCGCGTGCCGAGGTCGGCGAGGAGGGCGGAGCTGGGCTCGACTCCTTCGGCGACCAGGGCCGCCTGGAGATCTGCGAGGATGCGTCGCCTCAGCTCCGCGTCCGCCTCTGCGCGAGCGACGAGCCCGTCGAGAGCGGCCCGCACCGCCGGCAGCTCTTGGGCCGCCCGCATCCACCCCTCAGGCGCGGGCGGCAGCCGGCGGAGCAGCCCTCCCAGTTGCTCTTCGTCGTAGCTCATCTGCTCACCTCACTAGACGGGCCGGCGGCCTCTGATCTTCCCACTACGCCCCGAACTCCTCGCGAAGCTTCACCAGACAGCGGGAAATGCGGCTGGCGATCGTGCCGGAGGGGATGCCCAGAGCCGCGCCGATCGTGCGGTAGCTCTCGTCGCGGCAGAAGAAGCGGTCGAGCACTTCCTGGCACTCCTCCGAGAGCCGGCCGAGGGCATCGCGGACGGCGAACGCGTCGTCCAGTTCGTCGATGGTGGCATCGGCCGAATCGAGCCCGACATCAGGCGGCGCCTCTCGGCGGTCGATCCGGTCGAGGCAGACACGCCGGGTGAGCTGCGCGATCCATGGGCGGATCGAGTCGGGGTCGCGCAGCGTGCCGAGCCGGTCGTATACACGGAGGAAGACGTCCTGGAACGCGTCCTCGGCGTCCGGTCCGGTGAGTCGGAACCCCTGCGTGACGATCGCGAGCACGTAGCGCGAATAGAGCACGACGAGCTCGTCCCAGGCTCCGGGCTCGTCGTCGAGGCATCGGCGGACGAGTTCGGCTTCACCGGCCATCGCCCCGATCAAACACGACTCAGGGGCCGGCGTCGAGGGCCTGCGAGGCGAAGTAGCGGGCGTCGTCCGCCGCCTTGAAGGCGCGTCGCACACGGTCGTCGTCGGGCGCGATCGCGAGGTTCGCGCGGACGAGTTGTGCCGCTGCGAGCGCGGCTCCCGCCGCGAGCGCTGCCGCCCCGGCCGCGTCCGCCCGGAGGAGGCCGTCGCACCGTTCGGCGACGTGGAGCGCCGCTTCAGCGACATCGGCGGCCTTCTCGGCGATCTCGACCGGCACAGCGGCGGCCGCCTCCAGGCGTTCCTGGAGGTCGGGCGACGCGTGTGCGAGCGCGTCCAACGCGGCGGTGAAGACCCGGGCGTCCACGTTGGAAAGCGTCGCGAGCCGTTCGGCGAGAGCGATTGCCTGCGCGGCTGCCCCCCGTGCGCCCGGCCAGGAACCGCCCGTCTCCCGGGCGACGACGGCCACGATCTGGGCGGCTTTGCTCGCCGTTTCGGCCGCGGTTGAGCCGACGCCTCGCCGGCGGGCAGGGATCTCACGGCTTGACATATAGGCGCTTAGATTTTATTATGTTGCAAACTCAGATCAGAGGAGTGTGGCGACAGCATGGCAAAAGTGATTGGTATCGACCTCGGCACGACCAACTCGTGCATGGCCGTGATCGAGGGTGGAGAGCCTACGGTAATCCCGAACGCCGAGGGCGGCAGGACGACCCCGTCCGTAGTCGCGTTCGCGAAGGACGAGCAGCGGCTCGTCGGTGCGCCCGCGAAGCGGCAGCAGGTGACGAACCCGCAGAACACGATCTTCTCGATCAAGCGCTTCATGGGCCGCAAGTACGACGAGGTCTCGGAGGAGATGAAGATCGTCCCGTACGAGGTCGTGAAGGGCCCGAACGACGACGTGCGCGTGAAGGCCGGCGGGAAGGAGTACGCGCCTCCGGAGATCAGTGCGATGATCCTCCAGAAGTTGAAGACGGACGCCGAGGGCTATCTCGGCGAGCAGGTCACCGACTCGGTGATCACCGTCCCCGCGTACTTCAACAACGCGCAGCGCGAGGCGACGAAGGACGCCGGCACGATCGCGGGCCTCAACGTCCTGCGCATCGTCAACGAGCCGACCGCGGCGGCGCTCGCCTACGGGCTCGACAAGGAAGGCGCCGACCAGACGATCCTCGTCTTCGACCTCGGCGGCGGCACGTTCGACGTGTCGATCCTCGAGCTCGGCGAGGGCGTCTTTGAGGTGAAGGCGACCTCGGGCGACAACCACCTGGGCGGCGACAACTTCGACAAGGCGGTCGTCGACTGGATGGTCGCGGAGTTCAAGAAGGACCAGGGAATCGACCTCTCGACCGACCGCATGGCACTGCAGCGTCTGTACGAGGCGGCCGAGAAGGCGAAGATCGAGCTCTCCTCGACGATGACGACGCAGATCAACCTGCCGTTCGTCACCGCCACGCCGGAGGGCCCGAAGCACCTCGATCTCCAGCTCACCCGGGCGAAGCTGAATGAGCTCACGCACGACCTGCTCGAGCGGACGGTCGGTCCGACCAGGCGCGTGCTGGAGGACGCAGGCCTGACCTCGGACAAGATCGACCACGTCGTTCTCGTCGGCGGCATGACCCGCATGCCGGCCGTGCAGGAGAAGGTCAAGGAGATCGTCGGCAAGGACCCGCACAAGGGCGTCAACCCCGACGAGGTCGTCGCCGTCGGCGCGGCGATCCAGGGCGGCGTCCTGAAGGGTGAGGTCAAGGACGTCCTCCTGCTCGACGTCACGCCGCTCTCGCTCGGGATCGAGACGAAGGGCGGTGTGTTCACGAAGCTGATCGACCGGAACACGACGATCCCGACGAAGAAGTCGGAGACCTTCTCGACCGCGGAGGACAACCAGCCCTCGGTCGAGGTGCACGTGCTCCAGGGCGAGTCGGAGATGGCCGTCTACAACAAGACGCTCGGCAAATTCCAGCTCGTGGGCATCCCGCCGGCGCCGCGGGGCATGCCGCAGATCGATGTCGCGTTCGACATCGACGCGAACGGGATCATCCACGTCTCGGCCAAGGATCTCGGGACCGGCAACGAGCAGCAGATCAAGATCGAGGGCGGCTCGGGGCTGCGGCCCGAAGAGGTCGAGCAGATGATCAAGGACGCCGAGTCGCACGCCGACGAGGCGCACAAGCTGCGCGAGCTCGCCGACGCCAAGAACAACGCCGAGGCGCTCGCGTACGCGACCGAGAAGAGCCTGAAAGAGCACCGCGAGACGCTCGGCGAGGCCGAGGCGTCGACGATCGAGGGCCGGATCATGGAGCTGCGCTCGACGCTGGAAGGCGACGACCTCGCC
>JBKOVQ010000075.1:0-9962 GCA_046723985.1 Actinomycetota bacterium
GCCCCTGGAAGTTCGTGGCGTTCATGCGTGGAGCGTCGCCCGTGCGGGCCGCGGCTGCATCCGTGAGAACCCGCAGCACCGGTCGGGGATCGGCATGATTGCCGCGTGACCGGGCGGCAGGCAAGGTCGGCCCGTGCGCACCGTGTCCACATCGTCGACACCACGCTCCGTGACGGAGAGCAGGCACCGGGCGTGGCCTTCACACGCGTCGAGAAGATCGAGATCGCCGGCCTGCTCGCTGATGCGGGTGTGCCCGAGTTCAGGTAGGAACGCCGGCCATGGGCCCGGATGAGATCGAGGCGATCCAGGCCGTCGCCGAGCTTCGTCTCCAGGTCCACGGTCACGACGACTTCGGCATGGCCACCGCGAACACGCTCGCCGCGGTGGAGGGCGGAGCAGGCGCTGTCAGCGCCACCGTCAACGGTCTCGGAGAGCGCGCCGGGAACGCACCGCTGCAGCTCGTTCGGCGTACGGCGGAAGAACGGAAGCGGGAGCTGGGCCGCTTTCCGCTCTTCCACGAACTGGTCGAGGGACAGGTGACGAACCTCTGCTGCTTCGCGGCGTCGCGCCGGATCGTGGCGGTCCACCAGTACCGAAGCCTGCGACGAATGGGCTGGGAGGGGAACAGCATCCTGCGGGAAGCGACCGCCTCCACCCCCGAGCTCGTCGAGTACGCCGAACGGCTGCTCGGCGACTCGAGCTGGGACGGCGTCGCGCAGGTGCGTTCATCGTCCGCGAGTGGGACGGAGCATCGTGGTACATGGAGACGAACGGTCGATTCTGGGGGTCGGTCGAGGGCTCGATTGCGATCGGCTGGGACTTCCCGTACTGGGCATACCGCTACTTCACCCGCGGCGAGCTGCCACGCCGCCGCCGCTCAGAGCCGGCAGCAAGGGAGCGGCCCGTTCCTCCCCGGCCCGGCAAGCTCCGGGCCGTCGCCTGCCCCGTTCGCGCTAGGCATGATTGCCGCGTGGCCGGAACGATGCTCGCGCTGAGGAAGACTGCCTCGGATCCGGGTCTGCGGCTCGACGAGATCGCGGTGCCGGAGCCGGCTGCCGACGAGGTGCTGATCGAGGTCGAGACCGCCAGCGTCTGCGGCACCGACCTCCACATCTTCGCCTGGGACGAGTGGTCGCAAGGGCGGATCTTCCCGCCGCTGACCCTCGGGCACGAGTTTGCCGGCACCGTGGTCGAGACCGGCTCGCTCGTCCGCAACGTCGCCGCCGGTGACTACGTCTCCGCCGAGAGCCACATCACCTGCGGCGCCTGCTTCCAGTGCCGAACCGGGCACGCCCACATGTGCGAGCGCACGCGCATCCTCGGCGTCGACCGCGATGGTGCGTTTGCGCGCTACGTCGCCGTCCCGGAGTCAGTGATCTGGCGGAACGACCGGACGAAGCTGCCGCCCGAGATCGCCACCCTGCAGGAGCCGTTCGGCAACGCCGTCTTCGTGACCAGCGAGCAGGATCTTGCCGGGCGCTCGATTGCGGTGCTCGGCTGCGGACCGATCGGGCTGTTCACGATCGGGATCGCGCGCGCCTCGGGTGCGGCCGTCGTCGCCGCCTCCGACCGGACGCCGTTCCGGCTTGGCCTGGCCGAGAAGATGGGCGCGGGCGCGGCGGTGAACGTCGACGAGACTGCCGACACCACCGGCTGGTTCCTGGAACAGAACGAGGGGCTCGGTTTCGACGTCGTGTTCGAGATGTCGGGCTCGCCGCGCGCGATCGCCGACGCGTTCCGGATCGCGCGGAACGGCGGCCGCGTGATTCTGTTTGGGATCCCCGCGCGTCCGGTCGAGATCGACGTCGCCCAGGCCCTGATCTTCAAGAACCTGAACGTGCTTGCCCTGAACGGGCGGAGGATCTTCGAGACCTGGTACCGCACGCGCTGGCTGCTGGAGAGTGGCGTCGTCGACGTCCGGCCGCTGATCACGAAGGAGCTGCCGCTCGAGGAGTACGACGAGGCGTTCGCGTTGCTGTCCGCGGGCGAGGCCTGCAAGATCGTCCTCTACCCAGGGGGACGAGCGCCGGCGAGGCCGGCGGAGCCGCTGCGCGAGCGCGTCCCGCTCGAGGGTCGGTGGCAGCACCGATGACACGGGGGAAACAGCCGGTTTCCCCCGTGGGCCCCCTTCCGAGCTCCGCCGCTGGCTTCGCCATCGGCGTTCGCGATTGCATTCACAGCAGGCGATGCGGTGCCGCGCCCGCCATGTCGGTCGCGGCGACGGGAGCCGGCAGACTTGGCGAGGTTGGCCTGTGAGCGCAACGCTCGATCAAAGGCTGGGAGCCGAGCTCGACGCGCTACGTGAGGCCGGGACCTACAAGCGCTTCAACACGCTGTCTTCCCCGCAGGGGCCGCTCGTGCAGATGGAGGGGCGTGGCGAGGTGCTCGTGCTCTCGTCGAACAACTACCTCGGCCTTGCGGACCGGCCCGAGGTGGTCGAGGCCGGGATCGAAGGGTTGCGCCGCTACGGCGCCGGCACTGCTTCGGTGCGGTTCATCTGCGGGACGTTCGAGCCGCATCTCGAGCTCGAGCTGGAGCTCGCCGAGCTCGTCGGAACGGAAGCGGCACTCACGTACGTCTCCTGCTGGAACGCGAACGAGGCCGCGATCCCGAGCCTGACCGACGACTCCACTGTCATTCTCTCCGACGAGCTCAACCACGCGTCGATCATCGATGCGGTGCGGCTGGCGAGGCCGGCACGGAAGGCGGTCTACAACCATTCCGACGTCGACGACCTGCGCAGACAGCTCGAGTCGCTCGAGTCCGGCCAGCGCGCGCTCGTGATCACCGACGGTGTCTTCTCGATGGAGGGCGACCTCGCTCGACTTCCAGAGATCGTCGAGCTCGTTCGCGCGCACGACGCGACGCTGGTGGTCGACGACTCGCACGGCACCGGCGTGATGGGGGAGACAGGTCGCGGCGTGGCGGAGCACTTCGGCCTGCTCGGCGAGATCGACGTGATCACCTCCACGCTCGGGAAGGCGCTCGGCGGTGCGGCGGGCGGGTTCGTCGCCGCGAGCGAGGAGGTCTGCGACATCCTCGCGCAGCGCTCCCGGCCGCAGCTCTTCTCGAACGCGCTGCCGCCGACGGTCGCCTGCTCGGCGCTGGAGGCGGTGCGCGTGCTGCGGCGCGAGCCGGAGCTCGTCGCGAAGCTGCAGCGGCAGACCGCCGAGTTCCGTACGCGCCTGCGCGACGCGGGCTTCGAGCCGCTCGACGGCGAGGCCGCGATCGTTCCCATCATCGTCGGCGAGACCGCGTTCGCGATCCGCTTCAGTGAGCGCCTCCTGGAGGAGGGTGTGTTCGTTACCGGTTTCGGGTATCCGGTCGTTCCGGAAGACACCGCACGCGTGCGCGTCCAGATGTCGGCGGCGATCGAAGAGGAGCACATCGACCGGGCGCTCGCCACGTTCGAGAAGGTCGGAAAGGAGCTGGGGCTGCTGTGAGTCATTACAAGGTCGCGCACGTGGACGAGATCGAGGGGATCGACTACCGCGAGGACAGCTTCATGCGCCCGGTGCGCGAGCACTTCGGGATCACCGCGTTCGGGACGAATGCCTGGAGGGGCGAGAACGTCGGGGACCGGTTGGTTCCGTCGCACGAGGAGGATCCCGGCAACGAGGAGCTCTACGTCGTGCTCCGCGGCCGCGCGCGGTTCGAGATCGACGGCGAGACCGTGGACGCCCCGGCAGGCACCCTCGTGTTCTGCGCGCCCGAGGCGAACCGCACCTCCTTCGCGGAGGAGCCGGGAACGGCGGTGCTCGCCGTCGGCAGCACGGTAGGGCAGCCGTACCACGGCGGCGGCTGGGAGGTCTGGGCGCCGTTCCATCCTCAGTACGAGGCGGGCGACTACGACGCCGTGGTCGACCGCGCCCGCGAGACCGTCGAGGCGAGCGGGCACGCCTCGCCGCTCTACAACCTCGCCTGCTGCGAGGCACTCGCCGGCCGCAAGGAGGACGCGATCGGACACCTGCGGATCGCGTTCGAGCGGCGGCCGAGCCTCCGCGACTTCGCGAAAGAGGACACCGACCTCGACCCGATCCGGGAGGAGCCCGACTTCCGCGTGCTCGTTCGCGACTGACCTCGAAGGGATGCTCCGAGGGCAACGCACTCTTAACGCAGGCGCTACGAGACCTTAAACGCCTGTCCGGTGTGATAGGGCCGATGGCAGGGAGTGCAGGCGGCATCGAGCTCCGCGGCCTCGTCAAGTCGTACCGCTCGGGCGACACGGTGGTGCCTGCGGTTCGCGGGATCGACGCTTCGATCGCCCCGCGCGAGACGGTTGCGCTCCTCGGGCCGAACGGTGCCGGCAAGTCGACGACGATCGACGTCATCCTCGGGCTCGCCCACCCCGACGCGGGCGCCGTGTCCGTCTTCGGCCAGGAGCCCTCTGCCGTGGTCGAGGCCGGCCGCGTCGGCGCGATGTTGCAGACGGGCTCGCTCCTCCGAGACCTCACCGTCAGGGAGCTCGTACAGATGATGGCCGCGCTCTTCCCGCGGCCGCTCGACGTCGACGAAGTCCTCGAGCTCACGGGCATTGCCGGAATCGCCGGCCGCCTGACCCAGAGGCTGTCGGGTGGCCAGACGCAGCGGGTCCGCTTCGCCCTCGCCCTCGTTCCCGACCCGGAGCTCCTCGTCCTCGACGAGCCGACCGTCGGCATGGACGTCGAGGCGCGCCGCGCGTTCTGGACGACGATGCGCGACTTCGCCGCGCGCGGCCGCACCGTGCTGTTCGCGACCCACTACCTGGAGGAGGCCGATGCCTACGCGGACCGGATCGTGCTCATGGCGCGCGGCGCGATCGTCGCGGACGGACCGCCGACCGAGATCAAAGCGATGGTCGGCTCGCGCACGATCCGCGCCACGCTGGCGTACGTCTCGGTCGAGGAGCTCGAGCGGCTGCCGGGCGTGACGCGGGCGGAGCTCCGCGGCGAGGCGGTCACGCTCGTCTGCTCGGACTCGGATCGAGCGGTCAGAGCGCTGCTCGAGCGCTTTCCGACCGCACGCGATCTGGAGATAACCGGCGCCGATCTCGAGCAGGCGTTTCTCCAGCTCACCGCCGAGGAGGAGCTGGCGGCGTGAACCGCGCAATGTACATCCGCTGCGAGCTGCTGCGGACGGTCCGCAACCGGCGCTACGTCGTGTTCGCTCTCGGGTTCCCGATCGTCCTCTACTTCCTGATCGCCGGCCCGAACAGGAACGAGAGCGATCTAAGCGGAAGCGGCCTCTCGGCGCCGCTCTACTACATGGTCGGCCTCGCTTCGTTCGGGGCGATGAACGCGATGCTCTCGATCGGGGGGCGAATCGCGACCGAGCGGACGGCCGGGTGGAACCGTCAGCTCCGGCTGACGCCCCTCACCGCCCGTGATTACTTCCGGGCGAAGATCCTCACCGGCTACATGACCGCCGTGGGGGCGCTGCTTCTTCTCTACGTCGCGGGCACGACGCTCGGCGTGCGACTCGACGCGAACGAGTGGTTGAAGATGACCGGCCTGATCCTCGTCGGGTTGATCCCGTTCGGGGCGCTGGCGATTCTGCTCGGCCACCTGGTCACCGCGGACGCGATCGGACCCGCGATGGGCGGGCTCGTCGCCGTCCTCGCCGTCTTCGGTGGCGTCTGGTTTCCCTTGACCAGCGGCGCCTTGTACCACATCGGCCGCGCGCTGCCGTCGTACTGGCTCGTGCAGGCCAGCCACGTCGCGATCGGCGGTCACGGCTGGGGCAGAACCGGCTGGCTGGTCGTTGTCGGCTGGTCGCTGGTGCTCACGGTCCTCGCCCGGCGGGCATACCGGAGGGACACGGCGCTCGCGTAGGCATACGCTGCCCGCCGATGGCGCGCGCAGCGATCGAGATCCGCGACCTCCGTGTTCGCCGCGGCGGGAAGGTCGTCCTCGACGGACTCGCGCTCGACGTTGCCGCCGGCTCGGTGACCGGGCTGCTGGGCCCGAGCGGATCGGGGAAGTCGACGCTCATCCGGGCAATCGTCGGCGTCCAGATCGTCGAATCCGGCGAAATGACGGTTCTCGGACGGCCCGCGGGGTCGGCCGAGCTCCGGCCGCGGGTCGGTTACGTGACCCAGGCACCCTCGGTCTACGGCGACCTGACCGTCCGCGAGAACCTCGACTACTTCGCCCGGATCCTCCGCGTCGGAGCCGACCGGATCGAGGAGACGGTCTACGAGGTCGACCTCCGCAGGCAAAAGGATCAGATGGTCGGCAGCCTCTCCGGCGGCCAGCGCAGCCGGGTGTCGCTGGCGACCGCGCTGCTCAACCATCCGGAGCTACTCGTGCTCGACGAGCCGACCGTCGGCCTCGACCCCGTGCTCCGCCGCGACCTCTGGGACCTGTTCCACCGGCTTGCAGAGGCCGGCGCGACGCTCCTCGTCTCCAGCCACGTGATGGACGAGGCGAACCGTTGCGACGCGCTCCTTCAAGTACGTGTTCTCGGGATCGCTCGTGTTCAACCGGATCGGCGGCCCGCTGCTGGGCGTCTTTCCGATGATCACGATGTTCCTGGTTACCTCGGTGACGATGCTGCGCGAGCGGACGACCGGGACGCTCGAGCGGCTGATGACGATGCCGTTGGCCAAGCTCGATCTGCTCGCCGGCTACGGCGCAGCGTTCGCGCTCGTCGCCGCGGCGCAGGCGGCGCTCGTCTCGGTCGTCGCGTTCTGGCTCCTCGACCTCGACGTCTCGGGCGCGAAGTGGGGCGTGTTCCTGCTGGCGATCTCGAACGCGATCTTCGGCACGGCGTTGGGGCTCTTCTTCAGCGCGTTCGCCCGGACCGAGTTCCAGGCGGTCCAGTTCCTACCGGCCTTCCTCTTCCCGCAGCTCCTCCTGTGTGGCCTGCTCTCGCCGCGCGGCAACATGGCGCATCCGCTGGAGGTCGTCTCCTGGGTGCTGCCGCTGACGTATGCGTACGACGCACTCGACCGGGTGACGCGGGCGGCCTACGGCTCGTGGCTCGCGGCGGACGTCGCGATCGTCCTCGTGCTGTCCGCGCTCGCCCTCATCGGCGGTGCGCTGACGCTTCGTAGACGAACGCCCTAATCGCCGAGCAGGCTGTGCACGGCCCGCGCGATCACCAGCTCCTCGCGCGATTCGATCACATGCACCGCGACCGGGCCCAGGAAGCTCAAGCGTTCACACACCCGCTCGCGGACCAGGTCCGAATGCTCCCCGATGCCGCCGGTGAAGACCAGCGCGTCGATTCCTCCGAGCGCTGTCGCCGAGGCGGCCACCGCGGCCGCGACCCGGTGGACGTACACCGCAAGCGCCAGCGAATCCTCTGCCAGCTCGCGTATGTCGCCGGAGGTACCGGACAGCGCGGCCAGGCCGGACTCGTGCTCGAGCGCGTTGTCGATCTCGTCCGCCGAAAGTCCGTGTTCGCGCGTCAGGTAGACCAGCGCACCGGGGTCGATCGAGCCAGAGCGGGTCGTCATGGGGACGCCCTCGAGCGGCGAGAAGCCCATCGTGGTCTCGACCGAGCGGCCGTCCAGGACGGCCGTCACCGAAGAGCCGCCGCCGAGATGGCAGACGACGAGCCGCGGCACCCGGACCTGCGACGCGGCCCACTCGACTGACAGCCCGTGGAAGCCGTACCGCTGTATGCCCCACTCGAACCACCGCTCGGGGACGGCGTAGCGTGTCGCCTCCTCGGGCATCGTGCGGTGGAACGCGGTGTCGAACACCGCGACGTGCGGAACGTCCGGGAGCGCATGTCGCGCGTCCTCGATCGCGCGGAGAGCCGGCGCGTTGTGCAGCGGCGCGAGGGGGGTCAGCTCCCGGATCGCCTCCTTCACGTCGGCGTCGATCACGACCGGCTCGGCGAACCGCGAGCCTCCGTGGACGACGCGATGCCCGACCGCGTCGCACTCGACGAAGGTCTCGACCGGCGAGGACTCGTCGCCCTCGACCAGGTGCAGCTTCAAGCTGGTCGAGCCGGCGTTGACGACGAGGACGGGCTCAGGGCTCATACTTCGTCCGATGCAGGTACTCGAGATCGTGCTGGTCGCCGGCGCGCCCTGGATCGCAGGGATCGCGTACTACTGGCGCCGGCTGCCGCGGGACGAATCGGCAACGCCGTCGTTCGGCGAGTACCTCCGGCAGCGCATGACGGTCCGCTAGCCCGGCCAGACCCAGTCCCGGACGTCGGGCCGGTCCTCGCCGTGCTCGCGCGTCCACGCCCGGCAGCGGAGCCGTTCCTCCGCCATTTCCTGGCGCAGGTGCGAGGCGCGCTCGGCCAGGCCTGGGACCCGGTCGATCACGTCGACGACGAGGTGGAACCGGTCGAGGTCGTTGAGCATGACCATGTCGAAGGGCGTCGTCGTCGTCCCCTCCTCCTTGTACCCGCGCACGTGCAGGTTCTCGTGGTTCGCCCTCCGGTAGGTGAGGCGGTGGATCAGCCACGGATAGCCGTGGTAGGCGAAGACGATCGGGCGGTCGACCGTGAACAGCGAGTCGAACTCGGCGTCCGGCAGGCCGTGCGGATGCTCGCTCTCGGGCTGGAGGCGCATCAGGTCGACGACGTTGACGACCCGGACCTTCAGATCGGGCAGGCGCTCGCGCAGGATCGCGACCGCGGCCAGCGTCTCGAGTGTCGGGATGTCGCCGGCGCATCCCATCACCACGTCCGGCTCGCCGCCCTCGTCGCTCGAGGCCCAGCCCCAGAGTCCGAGGCCGCGCGTGCAGTGGACGATCGCCTCGTCCATCGACAGGTAATCGAGCGCCGGCTGCTTGCCGGCGACGATCACGTTCACGTAGTGGTGGCTTCGCAGGCAGTGGTCGGCGACCGAGAGCAGCGTGTTCGCATCCGGTGGGAGGTAGACGCGGATCACCTCCGCCTTCTTGTTCACGACGTGGTCGATGAACCCGGGATCCTGGTGCGAGAACCCGTTGTGGTCCTGCCGCCAGACGTGCGACGAGAGCAGGTAGTTGAGCGAGGGGAGAGGTCGGCGCCAGGGAATGTCGCGCGTCACCTTCAGCCACTTCGCGTGCTGGTTGAACATCGAGTCGATGATGTGGATGAAGGCCTCGTAGCAGTTGAAGAAGCCGTGCCGGCCGGTGAGCAGGTAGCCCTCCAGCCAACCCTGGCAGAGGTGCTCGGAGAGCACCTCCAGCACGCGGCCCTCGGGCGCCAGGTGCTCGTCGGTCGGGAGCCGCTCCGCTTCCCAAACCTTGTTCGTCACCTCGAAGACGGCAGAGAGTCGGTTCGACGCCGTCTCGTCCGGACCGAAGATACGGAAGGTCTCGGGATTGCGGACGATCACGTCGCGGAGGAAGCCGCCCAGGACGCGCGTCGCCTCGCTCGAACCGCGCGCCGGCTCCTTCACCTCGACCGCGTAATCGCGGAAATCGGGGAGCACGAGGTCCCGGGTGATCTCGCCGGTCGTGTGCGGGCTCGCGCTCATCCGCTTGTCGCCCGCAGGCGGAAGCGCTGCGAGCTCCGGGACGAGCCGGCCGGCCGCGTCGAACAGCTCCTCCGGGCGGTAGCTCTGCATCCAGCCCTCGAGCAAGCGCAGATGCTCCTCGTTCCCCCGGACGTCCGCCAGCGGCACCTGATGGGAGCGCCAGGTGCCCTCCACCGGTAGCCCGTCCACCTCGGCCGGGCCCGTCCAGCCCTTCGGCGTGCGGAGCACGATCATTGGCCACTTCGGCCGCGATGCGCTGCGCTTGCTCCCGGCGATGTCGTCGAGGGCGTCGTCGAGGGCGGCGGCGAAGTCGCGGTGCACCTGCTCCGGGTCGTCACCCGTGACGAGGATCGGCCGGTGGCCGTAGCCCTCGAAGAGCGCGACGAGCTCATCCTCCGGGATCCGTGCGAGCACCGTCGGGTTGGCGATCTTGTAGCCGTTGAGCTGGAGGATCGGCAGGACGGCGCCGTCGGTCTTCGGGTTGAGGAACTTGTTCGAGTGCCAGCTGGCGGCGAGCGGTCCGGTCTCCGCCTCGCCGTCGCCGACGACGCAGCAG
>JBKOVQ010000144.1:0-2975 GCA_046723985.1 Actinomycetota bacterium
CTGCAATCCCGGGCCAGAGCCCTGCGAGAACGTGCCGCCACGGCTGGGTTCTTCGCCAGGCGATGTCCGAGCAGGCGGCCCGATCGAAAGGAAGCTCGGCATAGGCCTCGGGCACGTCCGGCCACTCCCTGGAGTCGGCGATGAACCTGTCACAGACCTCGAGCAGCTGGTCGGCCTCGGGCTCCCCGAAGGGCGGCCGACCGCGCCAGCGCAAGAAGACGGGCAGGCCGGCGACGAGCAGCGGATTGACGATGCTCGCGGCGGCCCGAGTGCTCAGGCCGCGCAGGCGCAGCTCGATCACCTCGGCCGCGATGTGGCGGCGCTGCTCACGGAGCGGGAAGGCGAGCATCGAGACCTTGGCGTCCATCCCGTCGGCCGCGTCCGGCTCCGGGAAGAGCAGGATGCCGCGCGACGGATGGCGCTCGCCGAGCCCGGCCAGGGTCTCGACGGCTGCCTCCTCCCACTCGCTCGGCACCCAGGCGAGGTGCGTCATGACGCTCGTCCTCAGATCCGGGCCCTCGGTCTCGTGGGCTGACTCCTCGCGCAGGCGACAGAGCGCCGTGACGACGTCGCCGACCCCGATGTCCTCGCCCGACCACTCGACGGCGTGAACGTGCGCGGTGCTCAATGCCGCAACCACTCTCTGCCGTCGCGGCGCATCAGCTCATCGGCGGCCGGAGGTCCCCACGTCCCGGCGGCGTAGTTCGGGAAGGCCGGCCGGTCGCGCTTCCACCCGGCGACGATCGCGTCGATGACAGCCCACTGCTCCTCGACCTCGTCCGAGCGCGTGAACATCCTTTGGTCGCCGAGCATCGCATCGAGGAGCAGGATCTCGTAGGCGTCGGGCAGCTCCGTTCGGAAAGCGCCGCCGTAGAGGAAGTCCATGTGCACGGTGCGGATATGCATCCCCGCGCCCGGCACCTTGGCCCCGATCGCAAGCGAGACGCCTTCGTCGGGCTGGACGTGCACCAGCAGGAGGTTCGGCTGAAGCTCCTCGGTCGTCGCGTCCTCGAACGGCGGGTGCGGCGCGCGCTTGAACTGGATGGCGATCGTCGTCTCCCGTCGTGCGAGGCGTTTTCCGGTGCGTACGTAGATCGGCGTGTCCGCCCAGCGCCAGTTGTCCACGAAGAGCTTCGCCGCGACGTACGTCTCGGTCATCGACGCCGGGTCGAGACCCTCCTCCTCGCGATACCCCGGCACCTCTTTGCCGTCGATGTAGCCCGGGCCGTACTGGCCGCGGACGACGTGCTTCGGCCCCGGGGTGTGCATCGCCTTCAACACCTTGACCTTCTCGTTACGCACCGAGTCCGCGGTGAAGTCGATCGGCGGCTCCATCGCGGTCAACGCGACGAGCTGGAGCATGTGGTTCTGGAAGATGTCCCGGATCGCGCCGGCCTGTTCGTAGAACTCGGCGCGACCCTCGATGCCGATCGTCTCAGCGACCGTGATCTGGATGTGGTCGACGAACTGGCGGTTCCAGATCGGCTCGAAGATCCCGTTCGCGAACCGCAGCGCGAGCATGTTCTGGACGGTCTCCTTGCCCAGGTAGTGGTCGATGCGGAAGACCTCTTCCTCGGTGAAGTGGGTGCTGATCAGCTCGGTGAGCTCGCGCGCCGACGCGAGGTCGTGACCGAACGGCTTCTCGACGATGAGGCGCGTCCAGCCCTCGGTCTTGCGGCGCTCGCCCAGCTCTTGCACGAGGGCCGGCATCGCCTGCGGGGGCACGGCGAAGTAGTAGACGCGGTTTCCGCGCGTGCCGCGCTCTGCGTCGAGCTCGGTGAGCACCTCCGAGAGGTGGTCCTCGCGGCTCTCGTCCGCGAAGTCCAGGGGGATGTACCGCGTCGCCTGGGCGAGCCAGTCCCAGACCTCCTGCTTGAAGTCGTCGCGGCCGAACTCGCGCACGGCGTGCTCCATCTGGTCGCGGAACTCGTCGTCGCTCCACCCCGAGCGCGAGGCGCCGACGATCGCGAACTTCTCGGGCAGGAGGCGGCGGTAGGCGAGCGCGTAGAGCGCAGGAAAGATCTTCCGATGCGTCAGGTCGCCGGACGCGCCGAAGATGACGAGCACGCAGGGCTCGGGCGTGCGCCGGGGCCCGAGCCCCTCGAGCAGCGGATTCTCGGCGACCTGAGCCTCGGTCATTCCAGCCCTGTCCGGTGCCTGGCACCAGACGCGTCTCGACCGGACGTGTTCGTTCGAGACCGAACGGCCCAGCCAAGCGTTCCGGTAACCGGTGGACGTGTCCGCCGAGGACATGGCCGGTGCCTGGCACTGGACATGTCCTCGGTCATTGCTTCGACTTGACGGCGTGGCCGCCGAATTGCTGGCGGAGCGCGGCATTGATCTTTGCCGCGAGCGACTCGTCCTGCCGCGAGGCGAAGCGGGCATAGAGCGCGGCCGTGATGACCGGCGCCGGGACGCTCTCGTTGATCGCCTCGGAGATCGTCCAGCGGCCCTCGCCCGAGTCCTCGACGTAGCCTGCAATGTCCGCGAGCTCGCCGCCGTGCTGGTCGAACGCGTCGTGCAGTAGTTCGAGCAGCCAGGAGCGGACGACCGAGCCGTAGCGCCAGATCCCCGAGATCTGCTCCAGGTCGAGCTCGAACTCTGACGCGTTCATGACCTCGAAGCCCTCGGCGTAGGCCTGCATGAGGCCGTACTCGATGCCGTTGTGCACCATCTTCACGAAGTGCCCCGCTCCGGACGGGCCGACGTGCGCCCAGCCGTGGGGCGGCGCGAGTGTCTCGAGCGCGGGCTGGAGCAGCGCGACCGCCTCGTCGGGCCCGCCGGCCATCAGGCAGAACCCTTCCTTGAGGCCCCAGATCCCGCCCGAAACGCCGACGTCGAGGAAATGGATGCCCTTGTCGGCGGCCTCGGCGTTTCGACGCTGCGAGTCGTGGAAGTTCGAGTTGCCTCCGTCGACGAGCACGTCGTCGCGCTCGAGGATCCCGACCAGCTCGCGGGTCGTGTTCTCCGTGATC
>JBKOVQ010000132.1:0-3466 GCA_046723985.1 Actinomycetota bacterium
GCTCGTCCAGGACGACCTGATCATCCGGATGATCCGCGACAGGCTCGACCGCGGCGACACCATCCCAGGCTTCGTCCTCGATGGCTTTCCGCGGAACATGGCGCAGGCAGAGGCCCTCGACGAGCTGCTCGGCGAGCTCGGCCGTGACCTCGACGTTGTGTTCGAGCTCCAGGTGCCGCGCGAAGTGCTCCTCGAGCGGATCAGGAAGCGAGCCGCTGAGGAGAACCGGTCTGACGATACACCTGACGCGGTCAGGCGGCGGCTCGAGATCTACGAACGGGACACTGCCCCGCTCGTCGAGTACTACCGCACGACTCGCGGTAACGTCGTGGGCATCCACGCCGACCGGACGATCGACGAGATCTTTGCGGAGATCCGTACGACGCTCGACCAGGTGACCGCATGATCATTCGCAAGTCAGCAGACGAGCTGGAGCGGATGGCCCGGGCGGGCCGGATCGTAGCCGACACGCTCGCCCTCGTCGGCGAGCACGCTCGTCCCGGCGTCACCACCGGGGAACTGGACGAGCTCGCCGAGGAGTTCGTCACCGGGCAGGGCGGCTACCCGACGTTCAAGGGCTACCGCGGCTATCCGGCGGCGACCTGCATCTCCCCGAACTCGATGATCGTCCACGGTATCCCTGGTCCGTACGAACTGGTGGACGGGGACGTTCTCTCCGTCGACGTCGGCGTCACCCTCGACGGATTCGTGGCGGACTCCGCCTACACGTTCCCGATCGGCGAGATCTCCGACGAGGCCGAGCGGCTGCTCGAGGCCGGCCAGGCAGCGCTCGCGGCGGGGATCGAGCAGTGCCGGCCCGGCAATCGGCTCTCGGACATCTCCCACGCCGTCCAGCACGTGACCGAGAGCGCCGGGTTCTCGGTCGTCCGCAGCCTCGTCGGCCACGGCGTCGGTCGTTCGATGCACGAGGATCCGCAGATCCCGAACTACGGGCAGCCGGGGCGGGGGCCTGTGCTCGCCGAGGGGATGACGTTCGCGATCGAGCCGATGATCAACGCCGGCGTACCCGACATCGTCGTGCACGACGACGAGTGGTCGATCTCGACGGCGGACGGCTCGTTATCGGCCCATTTCGAGCACACGGTCGCGGTGACCGCGACCGGCCCGCGGATCCTGACGGCAACACCCGTTTTGCTACGATAGGGATCCGCGGCGCAGCCGCCGCTGTGCTGTGCTTTTCGTGTGTCCCCGATGATTCAGACCGCGTCTCGCCGGACGCGGTCCTGTGAGGAAGGATGGCGGTCAAGGAAGAGAAGATCGAAGTCGAAGGCGACGTCGTCAAAGCTCTGCCGAGCACGATGTTCCGGGTGCAGGTGGATGACGGCCCTCAGGTGCTCGCGACCATCTCCGGGAAGATGCGCAAGACCGACATCCGCATCCTGCCGGGCGATCGGGTCAAGGTCGAGCTCTCCGCCTACGACCTCTCTCGAGGCCGCGTCACGTACCGGTACCGATGAAAGTCAGAGCATCCGTGAAGCCCATGTGCGAGCGGTGCCGCGTGATCAAGCGGCACGGCACGACCATGGTCATCTGCACCAACCCGCGACACAAGCAACGGCAGGGGTAGGAGAGCGATTTGGCACGCATTGCGGGGGTGAACCTCCCGAACCAGAAGCGGCTCGAGATCGGGCTGACGTACATCTACGGGATCGGCACGACGAGCGCGCGCAAGATCTGCGCCGCCCTCGACCTGTCGCCCGACGAGAAGATCAAGGACCTCACCGACGAGGAGGTCACCAAGCTCCAGCGCCACATCGACGAGCAGTACCAGGTCGAGGGCGATCTGCGCCGCGAGCGGCAGCAGGCGATCAAGCGCCTGACCGAGATCGGCGCCTACCGTGGGATCCGTCACCGCCGCGGCCTCCCGGTCAACGGGCAGCGCACCAAGACCAACGCGCGCACGCGCAAGGGGCCGAAGAAGACGGTCGGCCGCGGAAAGAAGGCGAAATAGCATGGCGCCTCCGAGGAAGGCGGCCGGTCGTGGCCGCACGCGCCGCCGCGTCAAGAAGAACATCGCACTCGGCCAGGCGCACATCAAGACCTCCTTCAACAACACGATCGTGTCCCTCACCGACAAGGACGGCGCGGTGATCGTGTGGGAGTCCGCCGGGTCGGCCGGCTTCAGGGGCTCTCGCAAGTCGACGCCGTTCGCCGCCCAGGTGACGGCCGACGCAGCCGCACGGAAGGGCATGGAGCACGGCCTCCAGAAGGTCGAGGTCTTCGTCAAGGGCCCCGGCTCCGGCCGGGAGACGGCGATCCGCTCGCTCCAGGCCGCCGGGCTGGAGATCCTCGGCGTCCGCGACGTCACCCCGCAGGCCCACAACGGCGTGCGCCAGAAGAAGCGGCGGAGGGTCTGAGATGGCGAGAGACCGCTCACCCAAGTGCAAGCAGTGCCGCCGCGAGGGCATGAAACTCTTCCTCAAAGGCGAGCGCTGTCTGACCGAGAAGTGCGCGATCGAGCGCCGCAGCTATCCGCCGGGCGAGCACGGCCGCGGCCGCATCAAGCAGTCCGAGTACCTTCAGCAGCTGCGCGAGAAGCAGAAGGCGCGCCGCTACTACGGCCTGCTCGAGAAGCAGTTCCGCACGTACTACGAGAAGGCGTCGCGGAGCTCCGGGATCACCGGCGAGAACCTCCTGCGCATGCTCGAGACCAGGCTCGACAACGTCGTCTACCGCCTCGGGTTCGCGGCTTCGCGCGCGCAGGCGCGCCAGCTCGTCCGTCACGGCCACTTCCAGATCAACGGCAAGCGCGTGAACATCCCCAGCTACCAGGTGAAGCCCAACGACGTGATCACGATCCGCACCGGCTCGTCCGCAGAGCAGACCGTGCGCGACGCAACCGATCTGACCGCGTCGGTCGCCCCGTGGCTCCAGGCGGACCACGACGGGCTGACGGGCAAGATCCTCAAGTGGCCCGACCGGGGCGAGATCGACACCCCGGTGCAGGAGTCGCTGATCGTCGAGCTCTATTCGAAGTAGGAGGCGCCGGCACCCGGCCGGCTCTAGGAAAGGACTGCATTGGCAACTCGCATGATCGAATTCCAGGTCCCGAAGATCGTCCACGAGGAAGTCGACGAGCAGCGCGGCGTCTTCGTGATCGAGCCGCTCGACCGCGGCTTCGGCTTCACGTTCGGGAACTCGCTGCGCCGCGTGCTGCTCTCCTCGCTGGAGGGCGCCGCTGTGACCTCGGTGAAGATCGAGGGCGTCGCGCACGAGTTCACGACACTGCCGGGTGTCCGCGAGGACGTCACGGACATCATCCTCAACCTCAAGAATCTGATCTGCCGCCTGCACGGCGAGTCGCCCGACATCGAGGTACGCCTCCAGAAGAAGGGGCCGGGCGTCGTGAAGGCGTCGGACATCCAGGCGCCGGCCGAGCTCGAGATCCTCAACCCCGAACTCGAGATCGCGAACCTGGCCGAGAAGGGCAAGCTCGAGGTGACGC
>JBKOVQ010000216.1:0-16317 GCA_046723985.1 Actinomycetota bacterium
GACAGGTACTCCACGCGCCCGGTGTCGCGGAGATAGGCGTGCTCGGGGCCGACGCCCGGGTAGTCGAGGCCGGCGGAGATCGAGTGCGCGTCGACGATCTGGCCGTCCTCGTCGGCGAGGAGCGACGACCGCGCTCCGTGAAGCACGCCGGTCCGCCCGGTGCCGAGGCTCGCTGCGCCCGCCGCCTCGACGCCGTACAGCCGAACGTCGCCGTCGTCGAGAAAGCCGGCGAACATCCCGATCGCGTTCGAGCCGCCGCCGACACACGCGATCGCGGCGTCCGGTAGGCGCCCTTCCGCCTCGAGCACCTGGGCCCGTGCCTCCCGGCCGAGGACGGCCTGCAGCTCGCGGACGATCTCCGGGTACGGCTCGGGGCCGACGCACGAGCCGATCAGGTAATGGGTCGTCTCGACGTTCGTGATCCAGTCGCGGATCGCCTCGCTGGTCGCCTCCTTCAACGTCTTCGTTCCGTACTCGACGGGCCGCACCTCGGCGCCGAGCAGACCCATTCGCTCGACGTTCGGCCGCTGGCGCCGCATGTCCTCGGCTCCCATGTAGACGACGCACTCGAGGCCGAACCTGGCGCAGACCGTCGCGGTCGCCACCCCATGCTGACCTGCGCCGGTCTCCGCCACGATCCGCTGCTTGCCGAGCCGCCGGGCGAGCACGGCCTGGCCGAGCGCGTTGTTCAGCTTGTGCGCACCGGTGTGGAGGAGGTCCTCGCGCTTCAGGTACAGCCGCTTGCCCGGCGCGAACCGCTCCGCGAGCGTCAGCGGCGTCGGCCGACCGCCGTACCCGCGGCCGAGTCGGTCGAGCTCGTCGGAAAAGGACCCATCGGCCTGCGCCTCCCGCCACCCGGCGTCGAGCTCGTCGAGTGCCGGGATCAGCGTCTCGGGGACGTACCGGCCGCCGTAGTCGCCGTACGTCATCGGGCGGCCGCCACGAACGCGCGCACCTTGTCGTGGTCCTTGACGCCGGGGCTCGCCTCGAGACTCGAGCTCGCGTCAACCGCCCATGGCCGGGTGGCGGCGATCGCGCTGCGGACGTTGTCCGGGCCGAGCCCGCCCGCGAGGACCAGGCGCCCGTCGACCGCGCGTGCGCGCTCGAGCTGTACCGGGTCGCCTCCCTCCCATGGGAGGTCGACGACGGTCGCCACCTGCTCGCCGTCGCGGAGGAGGACGGCGTCCCGCCCGCGCACGAGCCCCTCCTCGCGCTCGTAGAGTTGGACGAGGTCGGCGCCCGTCTCCTCCGCCTCGCCAACGAAGACCGCCACCGACAGAGTCGTATCCGGAACGGGCAGCACACGCTCGGCCGCCCGTGGGCTCGCCGCCTCGAGCACGAACCCGCAGAAGTCGGCGCCGGTCTCCACCGCCGCCGCGACGTCCTCCTCGCGGGTCAGCCCGCACACCTTCACCAGCGGACGGGAGAGGAGCTGCCGCAGCTTCGCCGGCGGGTCGGTCGCCCGCATCAATGCGGTGCCGACGAGGATCGCGTCGGCGCCGGCGAGCTCGGCCGCCGCTCCCTGAGCACGCGTCTGCACTGCGCTCTCCGCGATCACCATCCGGTCGCGCGGCGCCTCCTCGACGAGTCGGAGCTGGGCGGTCCGGTCGATCGCGAACGTCGACAGGTCGCGCGCGTTGATCCCGATCGGGTCGGCGCCGAGCTCGATCGCCCGAGCGAGTTCCTCCGCGTCGTGTGCCTCGACGAGGGCGTCGAGGCCGATCCGCTCCGCGTGCGCCATCAGCCTCGCCATCGCGAGGTCCTCGAGGTCGCGGAGGATCAGCAGCGCTGCGTCGGCACCGGCCGCCCGTACCTCGTCGAGGTGCTCCTCCGTCGAGAAGAACCCCTTGGCGAGGAGCGGGAGGTCAGAGGTCGCGCGGGCGGCGGAGAGATCGGCGATGGAGCCGCCGAAGCGCTCGTCCACCAGGATCGAGACCGCGGCCGCGCCCGCCGCCTCGAACGCGCGCGCGAGCGCCGCAGGGTCGGCGTCCGGGCGGAGGTCTCCGGCGGACGGCGAGCGGCGCTTGACCTCGGCGATTCCTGCCAGGCCGGGCTCGGCGAGCGCGTCGCAGAACCTAGCCACGTCGGCCGTCCCCGTGGGAGAACGCGACGAGCGCGTCCAGGCGCTCCGCCGCCGAGCCGGAGTCGACGGCGCGGCGGGCGACCTCGAGCCCTTCGCGCAGATCCTCGGCGTGGCCGCCGGCGGCGATCGCGCCGGCGGCGTTGAGCAGGATCGCGTCGCGCTTCGCGCCCCGGTCGTCACCCGCGAAGACGGACCGGATCACGGCCGCGTTCTCGGCCGGCGAGCCGCCGCGCAGCTCCTCCGGCGCGCAGCGGGGGACGCCGAGGTCGAGCGGGTCGATCGTCCGATCGTGTACCTCGCCGAAGACCACCTCGCAGACGAGGTTCGGCCCCGCCGGTGAGAGCTCGTCGATCCCGAAGGCGCCGTGGACGACGTACGCGCGATGCGCCCCGAGCCGGGCGAGCACCTCCGCGATGGTGCGGACGAGCGCAGGGTCGTAGACGCCGACGATCTGTGCGCGCGCGCCCGCCGGGTTCGACAGCGGGCCGAGCACGTTGAAGACCGTTCGCAACGCGAGCTCCTTCCGCACCGGCGCAGCGTGACGGAAGCCCGGGTGGTGCGCCGGCGCGAAGAGGAACCCGAAGCCGAGCTCGTCGATCGACTGGGCGATCCGCTCTGGAGGTGGGTCGAGCACGAAGCCGAGCGCCTCGAGAACGTCCGCCGAGCCCGAGGCGGAGGAGACGGCGCGGTTGCCGTGTTTGGCGACACCGGCGCCCGCTGCCGCGGCGACCAGCGCGGCCGCCGTCGAGATGTTGATCGTCGCCTGCCCGTCCCCGCCGGTCCCGGCTGTGTCGACGAGATCCACCCGCTGCGGCGCGACCGAGACGCCGCGGGCCCTGATCGCCTCCGCGAAGCCTGCGATCTCGTCAGGGGTCTCGCCCTTCATCCGCAACGCGACGAGGAAGCCGCCGATCTGCGCCTGCGTCGCCTCCCCGGCCATGATCTCGTCCATCACCGCGCGCGCGTCGTCGCGCGAGAGGTCGCGACCGTCCAGCATCGCGGTGAGCGCCTGCTGGATCACGAGAGGAAGTTCCTCGCGATCTCGCGCCCGAGCGGCAGCGTCAGCACCGACTCCGGGTGGAACTGGACGCCGTCCACCGGCAGCTCGCGGTGGCGGACGCCCATCACCTCGCCGTCCCGCGTCCACGCGCTCACCTCGAGCTCGTCCGTTACGCGCGTCGCGGCCAGGGAGTGGTAGCGGCCCGCTTCGAAGCGCTCCGGCAGCCCCGCGTAGATTCCGCGGCCGTCGTGCTCGACGACGCTCGACTTCCCGTGCAGAAGCGCCTTCGCCTGGCCGACCTCGCCGCCGAAGGCCTCGACGACTGCCTGGTGGCCGAGGCACACGCCGAGCGTCGGCACGCGCGGTGCGAGGGTGCGTACGAGCTCGACCGAGACGCCCGCGTCTCCCGGCCGGCCCGGTCCGGGCGAGACGACGAGGCGATCGGGCTCGAACGCCTCGGCCTCTGCGACCGTCACGGCGTCGTTCCGCCGCACGACGACCTCTGCGCCGAGCTCCTCGAACAGGTGCACGAGGTTGTAGGTGAACGAGTCGTAGTTGTCGACCATCAGAACCCTCATCGCGCTTCATTCTCCGCGAGATCGATCGCTGCCTCGAGCGCTGCCAGCTTGCGCAGGCACTCCTCGTGCTCGGCGGGCGGGTCCGAGTCGTACACGATCCCGGCGCCTGCCTGGAGGTAGGCGATGCCGTCGGCCATGACGATCGTCCGCAGCGTTATGCACGCATCCATCGCCCCGTCCGGCAGCACGTAGAGGACGGCTCCGGCGTACGGGCCCCGGCGATAGCCCTCGAGTTCCGAGATGATCTGCATCGCCCGCACCTTCGGCGCGCCGGAAACCGTCCCCGCCGGAAAGCAGGCGCGCAGCAGGTCGAACGGCGTTACGCCGTCGCGTAGCTCCCCGACCACCTCCGAGACGAGGTGCGAGACGTGCGAGAAGCGCTCGACCTCCATCGAGCGCGCCACATGGACGGTGCCGCCGCGGCAGACGCGCGAGAGGTCGTTGCGGCCGAGGTCGACGAGCATGACGTGCTCGGCGCGGTCCTTCTCCGACGACAGCAGCCGCTCGACGTCGCCTTCGGTCGGCTCGGTCGTCCCGGCGATCGGGACGAGGCTGGCGTGCCCGTCCTCACAGGCAACGAGCCGCTCGGGTGACGAGCCGATCAGCGCGATCCCGTCGAGGTCGAGCAAGAAGAGGTACGGCGAGGGATTCACGCGGCGGAGCGCGCGGTAGACGTCGAGCGGGGAGGCAGAGGTCGGCCGCTCGGCGCGCTGCGAGGGGACGATCTGGAAGGCGTCGCCGGCGACGATGTGCTCCTTCGCGATCCGCACCATCTCCTCGTAGCGCTCGCGTGACGGAACACGCCGGAGCGGGCCCGCTTCCCCGAAGCCGCCCGGCGCCGGCGGCTCGACGTCGCGGGCGAGGAGCGCTCCGATCTCGTCGCGGTCGCCCGCGACGACCTCTGCGAGCCCGGCGCCGTGGTCGAAGCGGACGAGCGTCTCGGCGACAACGAGGCGGCTCTCGTGGAAGGGCGGGCCTTCGGCGGGCAGCGGCACCTTCGGCTCGAGTGTCGCTGCGTGGTCGTAGCCGAGGTAGCCGACGACGTGAAGGTCGAGCCCGTCGGCCTCGTCGAAGGTCACCAGCCGTGAGCCCGCGCCGATCCAGGAGTTGCGGCCGAGACGCCCGCGCTCGACCGACTCGAGCAGGAAGCTCGCACGCCCGGCCGCGCGCAGCCGGAGGTACGCGCCGAGCGGCGTGAGGAGGTCGGTGGGGATGGCGGTTGTCATGGGACGCGAAATCGCCCTCCGGGGCACGAGCGAGACGGGCGGTGGACGGACGGCTAGGCCGCGCGCAGGCTCCCGCCTCGCTCGCGGCGCCACGACCAGGCCCAGGTGCAGGACGGGAGTTGCATCACCGGGACACTACCTTGCTCGAGGATAGATTTCGAGTGTGGCACGGTCGGTGATCGTCTCGGCGGTTCGCACGCCCTTCGGCAAGCTGGGCGGCGGTCTCGCCGGCTACCAGGCGACCGAACTGGGCGCGATTGCGATCCGGGCCGCCCTCGACCGCATCGACGTCGAGGACGGCGAGGTCGAGTACGCGATCATGGGCCAGGTGCTCCAGGGCGGCGCCGGTCAGGCACCGGCGCGTCAGGCCGCGGTCGGAGCCGGCCTCCCGATCTCGCTCCCGGCGGACACGATCAACAAGGTCTGCGCCTCCAGCATCCGCGCGGTCGAGATCGCCGACCAGATGATCCGCTCCGGCGACCACGGCGTGATCGTCGCGGGCGGGATGGAGTCGATGTCGAACGCGCCGTACGCGCTCCCGAGAGCGCGATTCGGCTACAAGCTCGGCGCCGGCACGCTGGTCGACCTGATGGTGCACGACGGGCTGACGTCCACGTTCGACGGCCGGCACATGGTCGAGCAGGCGTCGTTCGTATCCCGGGAGCTGGGGATCACGCGCGAGGTGCAGGACGAATGGGCCCTCCGCTCCCACCAGCGGGCGGTGGCGGCGATCGACGAGAGCCGCTTCGCCGACGAGATCGTCCCGGTCGGCGAGGTCGCGGCGGACGAGGGGCCACGGCGCGACACCACTCTCGAAAGGCTGGCCGCCCTGAAGCCGGTCTTCGACCCGGAGGGGACGACGACGGCGGGGAATGCGCCGGGCGTGAACGACGGTGCCGGCGCAGTCGTGGTCACGAGCGAGGAGTTCGCGCGGAAGCGCGGGCTGGAGGTACTGGCGACGATCGTCGCCCAGGGGTACGTCGCGGACGAGTTCGCGTACCTGGCGCGGACGCCGGCGGGCGCCGGGCACGTGGCGCTCGAGAAGGCGGGCAAGAAGATCGGAGCCGTGAAGCGGGTGGAGGTGAACGAGGCGTTCTGCTCCGTCGCCCTCAATTCCACGCGAATGCTGGGGGCGGACCCGGAGACGGTGAACGTGAACGGCGGGGCGGTCGCGCTCGGCCACCCGATCGGCGCGTCCGGCGCACGCATCCTCTCGACGATGATCTACGAGGTACGCCGACAGGGCGGCGGTTTCGGGCTGGCTGCGATCTGCTCGGGCGGCGGCCAGGGCGACGCGATCCTGATCGAGGTCTGATGGAGTTCGAGCACGTCCTGGTCGTCGGCGCCGGCCAGATGGGCGGCGGGATCGCCCAGACCGTTGCCGCCTCCGGGCGGCGGGTCTCGCTGTACGATGCCGCGCCGGGGGCGGTCGAGCGCGGGCTCGAGACGATACGGAAGAGCCTGGTGAAGCTCGCCGAGAAGGGCGGGGCCGATCCCGCCGTCGTCCTCGCGCGCATACAGCCCGAGGACGACCTCGTGACCGCCGACCTCATGGTGGAGGCGGTGGTCGAGGACGTCGCGGTCAAGGTGGAGGTGTTCCGCCGGGCCGACGAGGTGCTCCCCGCCGAGGCGATCCTTGCCTCCAACACCTCGTCGATCCCGATCGCGACGCTGGCGGCGGCCACGGGCCGCCCCGAACGTGTGATCGGCATGCACTTCTTCAATCCCGTCCCGCTGATGGCGCTCGTCGAGGTCGTGCGAGCGCCGTCCACCTCCGACCAGACCGCCGCCGCGATCGTCGAGCTCGCGCGCGAGCTCGGCAAGACGCCGGCGGAGGCGAACGACTTCCCCGGCTTCGTCTCCAACCGGATCCTGATGCCGTTCATCAACGAGGCGGCGTGGGCCCTGCACGATGGGGTTGCGGAGGCAGAGGCGATCGACACGATCGCCAAGCTCGGCTTCAACCACCCGATCGGCCCGCTCGCGCTCGCCGACCTGATCGGCCTCGACATCTGCGTGGCGATCATGGAGGTGCTGTACCAGGGCTTCGGAGACGAGAAGTACGCTCCGTGCCCTCTGCTGCGCGAGCACGCCGCGGCCGGCCGCCTCGGTCGGAAATCCGGACGCGGCTTCTACGACTATTCCTAGACTGGGCCCAGATGCGCGCACGGATCAAGGACAAACGAGAGGTCGCGAAGGGGACGCTCCTCGTGATCTTCGACCTGCTCGGCGAGGAGGTCGACTTCCGGCCGGGCCAGTACTTCTGGGTCGAGTTGCTCGACCCGCCGTATGACGACGAGAAAGGGCCACGCCGGCACATCTCGGTCGTCACGTCGCCGACGGAGCGCGGCATGCTCGGCCTCTGCACGCGGCTGCGCGACTCGGCCTTCAAGCGGTCGCTCGTCGAGCTGCCCGTCGGCACCGCGGTCGAGGTCGAGCAGCCGAAGGGCGACTTCGCGCTTCCGGAGGACACCGAGCCGCACTACGTGTTCGTCGCGGGCGGCATCGGGATCACAGTCTTCCGGAGCATGCTGCGTTACATCGACGACACCGGTGAGCCCTACCGCGTGACCCTCGTGTACTCGAACCGCGACCGCGAGTCGACGGCGTTCCTCGACGAGCTCGAAGAGCTCGACCGGCGCGCCGACTGGTTCAGGCTGGTTGCGACGATGACCCAGGACCCCGAGTGGGGAGGTGAGGCGCGGCGCATCGATGCGGAGATGCTGGCCGACGTCCTGGGAGGGGACCTCTCGGCGTACAGCTATCTGGTCGCCGGTCCGCCGGCCATGACCGAGGGCGTTGTCGAGACGCTGAAGAGCGCCCTGGTCCCGGAGGAGTGGATCCTGTCCGACCGCTTCTCGGGTTACTAGGATGCCGCCTTTCCGGCGCCGGCGAGCTTCGCTCGGCGGCGCTCGGGCCGATTAGAGTCCGCAGCGTGGACTTCGAGCTGACGCCGGAGCAGCGCGAGATCCAGGCGCTGGCCCGCGACGTCGCCCGCGCCGAGATCGATCCCCACGCGGCCGAGTGGGATCGCGAGCACCGCTTCCCGTCCGAGCTCTTTCCCAAGCTCGCCGAGCTGGGCCTGATGGGCGTCTGTGTGCCGGAGGAGTACGGCGGCGCCGGCGCCGACTTCGTCTCCTACATCGTCGTGCTGGAGGAGCTGTCACGAGCGGACGCCGGGGTAGGGGTGACGGTCGGCGTCCACACCAGCGCGGTCACGCTGCCGATCTTGCGGTTCGGCACCGAGGAGCAGCGGGCGCGGTTCGTGCCTGCACTCGCGCGCGGCGAGTCGCTCGGCGCGTTCGCCCTGACGGAGCCGGAATCCGGATCGGACGCGGGCTCGCTTCGGACGTCGGCGGCGCCGACGGACGGCGGCTGGCGGATCACGGGGTCGAAGCGGTTCATCAGTACCGCCCGGCAGGCCGGCACCTTCCTGCTCTTCGCCCGGACCGACCCGTCGAGCTCGACCGCGCGCGGCGTCTCGGCGTTCGTCCTCGACGCCGGTCACGTCACGGTCACTCGGGACGAGGAGAAACTCGGGCTGAATTCCTCGACGACGAGCGACGTCGAGGTCGACGCCGACGTCGACGCCGACCGGCTGCTGCACGAGGAAGGAAAGGGCTTCGCCATCGCGATGGCGACGCTCGACGGCGGTCGGATCGGCATCGGTGCACAGGCGGTCGGGATTGCCCAGGCGGCATTCGAGGCCGCACGCAACTACGCGCTCGAGCGGAAGCAGTTCGGCAGGTCGCTCTCCGAGTTCCAGGCGATCCAGCACAAGCTGGCGAACATGTCGACGGAGATCGACGCAGCGCGGATACTGGTCCTGCGCGCCGCCTGGCTGAAGCAGGAGGGGCGTCCGCACTTCGAGGAAGGTGCGAAGGCGAAGCTGTTCGCCTCCGAGATGGCGCGACGCCAGACGGCCGAAGCGATCCAGATCTTCGGCGGCTACGGCTACACCAAGGAGTTCCCGGTCGAGCGCTACTACCGCGACGCGAAGATCACGGAGATCTACGAGGGGACGAGCGAGATCCAGCGGCTCGTGATCGCACGGTCGATTCTCGGCCTGCGACAGCAGGCGCTCGCCTCCGGCTGATGGCGCGCAAGCGGGACGAGCCGGTGCGCCTGACCCGGATCTACACGCGCACGGGCGACGCAGGTGAGACCAGCCTCGGCGACGGCTCGCGGGTGCCGAAGACGGACCCGCGGATCGCGGCATTCGGTGCGATCGAAGAGGTGAACGCCCACCTCGGCGTCGTGCTGGCGCGGGAGGTGGCGGAGGAGCTCCGCCTGCCGCTCGCGCGGATCCAGAACGACCTCTTCGACGTCGGCGCGGATTTCGCCGTACCGTTCGTGGAAGGCGACGGGAAGCTCCGGATCGTCGACTCGCAGGTGGCGGCGCTCGAGGAGCTCTGCGACCGGTTCAACGCGCAGTTGCCACCGTTGAGGAGCTTTGTCCTCCCCGGCGGAACGGAGGCGGCCGCGCGCTTGCACCTGGCCCGGACGGTGTGCCGTCGGGCCGAGCTCGCCGCGCTGCGCGCCTCCCCGGTCAACCCGGCGGCCCTGACCTATCTGAACCGGCTCTCCGATCTGCTCTTCATCCTCGCTAGAACGGCGAACTCGGGAGCATCCGAGCCGCTCTGGCGGCCCGGCGGCGAGGTCTGACCCCGAACGGGGACAGACCTGACGGGCGACGAGCGCCGCCGCGACACGGACAATGGCGAACGTCGTGACACCCGAGACTGAAGGCACCGCGACGCAGCCGGGCGTGGGCCTCCGCTCTGCGCCCGCGCGGACGCTCTTCGGCTCGGGGCTGTTTGTCGGCGCGGCGGTGTTCGCCGCCAACGGCCTGAACGCGCTCTTCCAGATCGTGCTGGCGCGTGTGCTCTCGCCGGCCGAGTACTCGATCCTCGTCGCGCTGGTCGTGATCACGCTCATCGCCGCCGTCCCGCCGCTCGCGTTCCAGGCGAGCGTCGCGCGCGAGGTGGCGCTCGAGCTGGACGGGGGCCGCCGCGGACGGGCGGGTGCCGCGGTCCGCGACACGGTGCGCGGGCTCGTGCCCTGGGCGTTGTGCGTGCTTCTGCTCGGCGGGATCGCCTCGGCGGTGATGGCGGCCATTCCCGGCGGCGTCGGCCACGAGGGCGCGGCGGCAACCATCGCGACCGCGGTCACGGTCGCATTTGCGCTGATCATCCCGGCCGTCTGGGGCGGCCTGCTCGGCGCGCGGATCTTTCTCGTCTTCGGTCTCGCCCAACTCGCGTTCGCCGGCACGCGGTTCACCGCAGGTCTGGTGATCGGCCTGGCCGGCGGTGACGCCGCCGCCGTGATGGGAGGCGTTGCGGCCGCGACCGCCCTCACCCTCGGGCTGACGTTCCTGCCGCTCCGCGATCTCTGGCGCGACGCCGAGCGGGCGGGACGCCGTCGACTTGCGACGCTTCCCAATGCAGCGGCGGCCACCGGCCTGACAGTCCTCATGGCGCTCGCGACCGTGGACGTCCTCGTCGCCAATCTCGCGTTTGCGTCGAACACCGCCGGCGCCTACGGCGTGGCGTCCGTGTGCGCCCGCGTCCAGCTCCTCCTGCCGATCGGCGTCGTCACCGTCCTTTTCCCTCGCGTGGCGACGCTTCGCGACCCGGGGCGGGAGCGGCAGCACCTGCTGGCAGGGCTGGCGGTCGTCGCCACCCTCGGCGCCCTGGTCACCACACTCCTCTGGGTGTTCGCGGACCCGATCGTCGACGACATCTTCGGCGAGAAGTACGCCGCCGCTGTTCCCTGGCTGGGCCCACTCTCGCTTGCGATGGCCCTCTACGCGCTGGCGACCGTCTACCTGTACCACTTCCTCTCGCTCGCGCGAGCCCGCTTCGCTCTCGTCCTGGTCACGATCCAGGCCGGGCAGCTCGTCGCTTTCGCCGTCCTCCACGGCAGCCCGTCGGAGCTGATCGGCGTCCAGATCGCTACTGCCGCCGTGACCGTTGTCGCGGCGGAGGCGTGGTACCTGCTGCGCGGTCGCCCGCCCGCCTAGCGAGAGGGCACAATTTCCGGCAATGGCTACGACGGACGACACCGCAGGACTCGACAGCCGGCCGGATCGCGAAGAGCTCCACTCGACGATCTCCGGGCTGCCGGTCGAGCCGCTCTACTCGCCCGCCAACGTCGAGATCGACTACGAGCGCGACCTCGGTGCGCCGGGCGAGTATCCGTTAACGCGCGGGGTCTACCCCTCGATGTACCGCGGGCGGCCGTGGACGATGCGCCAGTTCGCCGGCTTCGGCACCGCGAAGGAGACGAACGAGCGGTTCCGCTACCTGCTCGAGCACGGACAGACCGGCCTCTCGACCGCGTTCGACATGCCGACCTTGATGGGCTACGACTCGGATCACGCACGCGCGCTCGGCGAGGTCGGTCGCGAGGGGGTGGCGATCGACTCGCTCGAGGACATGGAGACCCTGTTCGACGGGATCCCTCTCGGCCAGGTGTCCACGTCGATGACGATCAACTCGCCGGCGGCGATCCTGCTCGCCTTCTACGTCTGTGTCGGCGACGAGCAGGGAGTACCGCGCGACCGGCTCCGCGGGACCGTCCAGACGGACATCCTCAAGGAGTACATCGCACAAAAGGAGTACATCTTCCCCCCCGAGCCGTCGATGCGGCTGGTGGTGGACATGATCGAGTGGTGCGCGTCCGAGCTGCCGCGGATGCACCCGGTCTCGATCTCCGGCTACCACATCCGGGAGGCGGGCTCGACCGCCGCCCAGGAGCTGGCGTTCACGCTCGCTGACGGGTTCGCCTACGTCGAGGCGGCGATCGAGCGCGGTCTGGACGTCGACGACTTCGCCCCGCGGCTGTCCTTCTTCTTCAACGCGCACATCGACTTCTTCGAGGAGATCGCCAAGTACCGGGCGGCGCGGCGGATCTGGGCGCGCGAGCTCCGTGACCGCTACGGGGCGAAGAACCCGCGCTCGTGGCTGATGCGCTTCCACACCCAGACTGCGGGCGTGTCCCTCACCGCCCAACAGCCGCACGTGAACATCGTCCGTACCGCGATCGAGGCGCTGGCTGCGGTGCTGGGCGGAACGCAGTCGCTGCACACGAACTCCTTCGACGAGGCGATGGCGCTGCCCACCGAGGAGTCGGTGCTGCTCGCCCTCCGCACCCAGCAGGTGATCGCACACGAGACCGGGGTCGCGCGCACGATCGACCCGCTCGGCGGCAGCTACTACCTCGAGGATCTGACCCACCGGCTCGAGGCCGAGGCGTACGACTACTTCCGGCGCATCGACGAAGTCGGCGGCGTGATCGCGGCGATCAAGGACAACTTCTTCCAGCGAGAGATCGCCGAGGCGTCGTTCCGCTACCAGGAAGAGGTCGAAGCCGAGGAACGCATCGTCGTCGGCGTGAACCACTACGAGGTCGACGACGACGAGCCGATCCCGATCCTCCGCATCGACCCGGAACTCGAAGCTAAGCAGGTCGAACGCGTCCGCTCGCTGCGCGCGCGCCGCGACTCGCGCGCGGTGGAAGCCGCTCTGGCTCGTCTACAGGAGGGGGCTCGTGGGGGAACCACGGGTTCCTCCACGATGAACCTGATGGGACCGATCGTCGACGCGGCGAAGGCGTACGCGACGATGGGCGAGATGTGCGAAGCCCTCCGGGAGGTCTGGGGGGTCTGGCGGGAGACCCCGGTCTTCTAACTTCGCGGCTACCCTTTCCGTCTCAGAGGGCAGCCCGGTGCAATCGTCGACGACGAACCTCAAGTCACCCCGGACTCAGAAGTACCTGCTCTGGGTCTCGGCCTTCGTCCTTGCGGCCGGCATCGCCGCGGTCCTCGTCGTCTTCCTCCGCAACACCGGTCATTCCGAGCCGGAGGCGTTCAGCAACGAGCCCGCCCAGACGGTCGCCAAGCCGGGCAAGAAGGTCCCGCTCGAGCAGGCTCAGCGGGAGCTCGCCGGCGAGTTCATCCTCACCGCCGTCCAGCGCAAGCGTCTCCAGGAGGCTTGGAACCTGGTTGGCCCCGGCATCCGGCAGGGGATGACGTACAAGGAGTGGCTGTCCGGGTCGATCCCGGTCGTCCCGTTCCTCGACCCGATCAAGCTGGCGCCGATCAAGGTCGACATCTCCAACAAGAACTACGCGTTGATCGAGGTGATCATCCTTCCGAAGTCGAAGAAGGTGAAGCCGCAGATCTTCACGATGGAGATGATCAAGGTCGGCAAGGGCACGAACAGCCACTGGGTCGTCAACTCGTGGGCCCCGCGCTCGGCGCCGACGATTCCGAGCAACCCCAGCGGCTGAGTCCGCAGCACCTCCGGGCAAAGCCCGGAGGCGAGCAACAGGCGGCGGGCCGCGCCCCGTTCGGGGCACGAGCCGGCTGACGGCCGCAAACAGCCACGTGCCGATTTCGGCGCGTGGGCGTATCCTGACCCGGATGAGGAGGCTCCTGGCCTCGAGCCGGTTTCGCCGCCGCAGCGCCTGGCTCGCGGTCTGCCTGGCGGTCGCGGGGACGGTCGCGTTCGTCGGGATCCACTTCTCGAACACGGGTCACCAGGTCAAGGAGCGCTTCACGGCGCAGAAGCCGCGACTCGTTGGGAAGAGCCCGAAGTCGGACGTCTTCACGCCGGCCGAGCAGAAGCAGGTCCGGGCGGTCGCGGTGCGCTTCATCGAGACTGCCGTGTTCCGCCAGCACGTGGCCGACTCTTTTGCGCTCACCACCACCGGGCTCCGGCAGGGCGCCTCGCGCGCGGAGTGGGCGTCCGGCACGATCCCGATCGTTCCCTTCCCGGCGAAGGCGGTCGAGACGGTTCGGTGGCGACCCAACTACTCGTACGCGACCGAGGTCGGACTGAAGGTCGCCTTCTATCCGAAGCCCGGCTCCGGAGTCGACCGCCAGGTATTCGACATCTCGCTCGAGAACCACGGGACCGCCGCCGCCCCGCACTGGCTCGTCTCCTACTGGGCTCCCTCGGGCGGCGTCCAGCTCTCACGGGCCGACCTCCGCAGGTCCTCGATCGACACTACGCCGCCCGAGCCGGCGCTCGGAGCGATCTGGCTGCTCGTCCCGGTCGGCATCATCGTCGGCGGGCTTGTCGGAGTGGTCGCCTTCCTCGCGGTCCGCGGACGGATCCGCCACACCCGCGCGCAGCGGCTCTACAGGTCGAGTTCGAGTCCGTCGTAGGCCCGCTCGTAGCCGGCGGGCAGGTCGAGCTCCTGCGGCCGGTGCGTGACCAGCAACCGCTTCGCCCCTGACGCGTCGAACGCGGCGATCGCCTCCTCCGCCGACAGATGGCCGCGCGGCGTGGCGTCCTTGTCCCCGCTCAGGAGCGTCGCCTCGCAGACGAAGAGGTCGGCGTCGCGGGCGACCTCGACGAGCGTGTCGCTCGGAGCCGAGTCGCCCGAATAGGCGAGCGTCGTGTTGCCGTTCGTGACCCGGAAGGCGAACGTCTGGATCGTGTAGTGGGGAACCTCGGTCGCGGTCACGGTCAACCCGCCTCGGGTCGCGAACGGCTCGCCCTCGGCGTATTCCTCCAGCTCGAAGGCGTTCCAGAACATCGTCGGCGTGCCCATGCGCTCGCCGAACAGGCCGAGCAGCTCGATCCCGCCGGGCGGCAGCCAGAGCTCGGGCTTCGGGGCCTCGCGCCCCAGCCCGAACATGCTGCCCCAGACCCAGGGGACGAGATCGCCCCAGTGGTCGAGGTGCCAGTGGGAGATCACGATCGAGTCGACCTGCGGCCAGCTGTCGCGGAGGCGGAGCTTCGCGAGGACACCGGCGCCGCAGTCGAGCAGCACCGTCCCATCGCCGTTGACGAGGTAGCCGGACTGGGCTCCGCCCGGATTCGGCCATGCAGGGGAACAGCCCACGATGGTCAGTCTCATTCTCGGGTTTCCTGAGCCGGGGCCGGCGTGGGAGTGCCGCCTGCGGCGTCCGGCACAGTACACGCGCGGTCCGGGGCAGGGAACCGAGAACCGCATCGCCGTATACTGCCGCCCCGTGGATCGGCGGATTCGAGTGGTGATTGCCAAGCCCGGTCTGGACGGACACGACCGGGGCGCGAAGATCATCGCCAGGGCGCTTCGCGACGCCGGCATGGAGGTGATCTACACCGGCCTCCACCAGACGCCGGAGCAGATCGTCGAGACGGCGATCCAGGAGGACGCCGACGCGGTCGGGATCTCGATCCTCTCCGGCGCGCACATGACGCTTGTGCCGCGGATCCTCGAGGGGCTTCGCGAGAACGGCGCCGACGACGTGCTGGTCGTGCTCGGCGGGACGATTCCCACCGAGGACGCCGAAGAGCTGAAGGCGCAGGGTGTCGCTGGCGTGTTCACGCCGGGCGCGCCAACCTCGGAGATCGTCGACTTCCTCCGCTCGAAGGTTCCCGTCTAGCCGGTCATGGGCGTCTCGGTCGAGCAACGCGACGACGCGGTCGCCGTCGTCACCATCGACCGGCAGGAGGCGCTGAACGCCCTCGACCGGGAGACGCTCACGGAGTTGCGCGGCCGCCTCCGGAGCCTCGCGACCGACCAGACCGTCCACGCGGTCGTGCTGACCGGCTCCGGCGAGCGCGCGTTCGCCGCGGGCGCAGACATCAGGGAGATGACCGCAATGGAAGTGCTGGAGGCGCACGGGTGGGGGATGCTCGGTCACGAATGCGGCCGGCTGCTCGAGTCGATGCCCAAGGCGACGATCGCCGCCGTCAACGGCCTGGCGCTCGGCGGCGGCTGCGAGCTCGCGCTCGCCTGCGACATCCGCTACGCGTCCGAGAACGCCACCTTCGGGCAACCCGAGATCAACCTCGCCGTCATCCCCGGGTGGGGCGGGACGCAGCGGCTCGCACGAGCCGTCGGCGCCGGCCTGGCGAAGGATCTGATCCTCACCGGCCGGACGATCGATGCCGCCGAGGCGCTCCGGATCGGGCTCGTCAGCGCGGTCTTTCCCCGCGCGGAGCTGCTCGACCGGGCGCTCGAAAGCGCCGTGGCGCTTGCCGCGAAGAGCCCGGTGGCGATCTCCGCTGCCAAGGACGCTGCGAACCGGGCGCTCCAGGGCGACGTCGGCACCGGCCTGGCCTATGAGGCGATCCTCTTCTCCGCGCTCTTCGCGACCGAGGACCAGAAGGAGGGGATGACGGCCTTCTCGGACAAGCGCAAGCCCCGCTTCCAGGGCCGCTGAACCCGAGCAGCGTCAGGCCGCGGCCAGCACGACGCGGGCCGCAGAGAAGGCGCCGTCCCTGGCCGCCTGGGTCTCCAACGTCGTCTCGGCCGGCAACGTCAGGACGATCGCCGACCTCCCGACCTGCGACCCCAGGCCTCCGGCCGCCGATCCCGGCACGTCGACGAGCGCCGTCGGCGTCAGCGTGAGCACCATCGGCTTGCGCAGCCCGAGCAGCTTGAGCCCGGACGGGAACACGGTCGCCGTCTGCACCTTCATCGTCAGGT
>JBKOVQ010000056.1:0-11354 GCA_046723985.1 Actinomycetota bacterium
GACGGGCAGGCACTCAGGGGCGGGAACGCCGCGGGCGAAGGAGATGACGGCCACGGCTCCAGTCTAGTCAGGGGCCACGCGAAGCCTGAGCCGGTGCCGGGGTGACCACGAGACCACCTCCGCGGCCGGATCGGTGCCGGCCGAACCGGTGGCCGCCGCGCCGCCGACCGCCCTCCGTACCCCCACCCTGGGGTGGGGGCTGACCCCTTTCCCCTACCGGCGACGGTACCCGGTCGAGGCGCACCCCGCTGTGCCAATTGTGAGCAGAGTCCCGCGCAGGGGCTTTTTGCGCACACCTGAATCCCGCACGCGCGGGCCCGCCCGGGCCTTAGCTTCCGCGCAGCACCTCGGCGGCGATCTGCGCCGCCTCGGTCGGCGAGGTGCCCACCCGAACGCCGCTCCCCTCGAGCGCCTCCTTCTTCGCCTGCGCGGTCCCGGACGAGCCGGTGATGATCGCGCCGGCGTGGCCCATCGTCTTGCCGGGCGGCGCGCTGAACCCGGCGATGTAGGCCACGACCGGCTTCGACATCTGGTCGGCGATGAACCGAGCGGCCTTCTCCTCCTCGTCGCCGCCGATCTCGCCGACCATGACCACCATGTCGGTCTCCGGATCGGCCTCGAACCGCTCGAGCACGTCGATGAACGACGAGCCGACGATCGGGTCGCCGCCGATGCCGACGATTGTCGAGTTCCCGAGCCCGAGGCCGGTCAGCTCGTGGCCGATCTGATAGGTCAGCGTGCCCGATCGGGAGACGAGCCCGATCGAGCCTGAGGTGAAGATCTCGGCCGGGATGATCCCGACGTTGGCCTTCCCCGGCGACAGCGCGCCGGGGCAGTTCGGCCCGAGCATCGTCACGCCGCGCGGCCGGATGTACGTGTAGACCCGCAGCATGTCGTGGGCCGGCAGCCCCTCGGCGATGCAGATCACCGTGCCGATTCCCGCGTCCACCGCCTCGTAGATCGCGTCCGTCGCAAAACGGGCGGGGACGAAGACCATGGTCGTGTTTGCTCCCGTCTCGGCGACCGCCTCGGCGACCGTGTCGAAGACCGGCACGCCCTCGACGTCCTGGCCGCCCTTGCCGGGGGTGACGCCGGCGACGAGCTGCGTTCCGTAGGCCCGGTTGCGCAGGCCGTGGAACGTGCCCTCACGGCCGGTCAGCCCCTGGACGACGAGCTTCGTGTTGCGGTCGACGATGATCGCCACCTACTTCACTCCCTTGAACGCCGTCCGGTCGAGGGTCACCCAACCGTCCGTGCTGCGCGCGGCAACAAGCTCGCGCACCCGCTCGGCATCGGCGCCAGTGCAACCGGCACGGTCGAGCCACGGCTCGATCTCGACACGTTGCGGGAGCGACCGCTCCTCCGCGAGGGAGAGGCCGGCGCCTTCGAAGAGTTCGCGCCACTCGTCGACCGAGTAGCAACGGACGTGAGACGGATCGCGCATGCGCTCGGCCTGCTCGAGCGCGTCGCCGCCGAACGTGTTGTCGACCACGATCACCGTTCGGCCCGTCACACGCGCCATTTCACCCAGCGCCGCGGCAACGTCCTCGAAGTGGTGGGCGGCCAGCCGGGAGACGACCAGGTCGAAGCTCCCGTTCGCGAACGGCAGCTCCTGGCTGCGGGAGACCACGTCGGGCTGCATGCCCGGAGCAGGGTCGGTGGTCACGACCTGGAGGCCTGCCTCACGTAGCCGCCTGGCAACGTGCCCGCCTCCGGTTCCGACGTCGAGAGCGGTCCTCGCGCCGTTCGACCACTCGACGATCAGGTCGAGGTCCGGGCCTTCGCGATGGGCCGGGCTGTCCAGGTAGGCCTGCGCGCGCTCCGACCAGACGTCCGTTTCGGCTTCGTCTCTCATCGCGCCAGCTCCACGGCGCGCTCGGCCGCCGACAGCATGGTCGCCTCGACGTGCAGATTCGGCGGTGCTGCCTCCTCGAGCAGCGCCCGACCCTCGGTCGCGTTTGTTCCGTCCAGGCGCACCACGATCGGCAGGACGATCGTCATCCGGTCGAGGGCCTGGAGGATGCCCCGCGCGACCTCGTCACAGCGGGTGATTCCGCCGAAGATGTTGAACAGGATCGCCTTCACCTGGGGATCGCCGGTGATGATCTCGAGCGCGTCGACGACGCCCTGCGCATCGCCGCCTCCGCCGAGATCGCAGAAGTTCGCGGGACGGCCGCCGACGAGCACGATCACGTCGAGCGTCGACATGACGAGCCCAGCGCCGTTACCGAGGATCCCGATCGACCCGTCCAGCTTCACATAGGTCACGCCCTTCTCTCGAGCGGCGCGCTCCTCGGGCGGATACGCCTCCGGATCGCGCATCTCGGCCACGTCCGCATGCCGGAACAGTGCGTTGTCGTCGACCGTGAACTTCGAGTCCAGCGTCTTGACCTCGCCCGTCGGCGTGACGATCAGCGGATTGATCTCGCAGAGCATTGCGTCGAAGTCGACGAACGCCGCGTACAGCTTCGACACGATCGCCGAGATCTGCTTCTGCTCGTCCGGGTCCTCGACGCCGCCCCCGTAGACGAGCGCCCGCGCGTGCCACGGTTGGAAACCCTCGAACGGGTCGACGTGCAGCCGGACGAGCGCGTCCGGCGACGACGCGGCGACCTCCTCGATGTCCACGCCGCCCTGCGTCGTGAACATGAGCAGCGGCCGCTTGGCGCCGCGGTCGAAGGTGACCGAGAGGTAGTGCTCCTTGGCGATCTCCGAGGCCTTCTCGATCCAGAGCTTGCGGACGACGTGCCCGCGAATGTCGAGGCCGAGGATCTCCTCCGCGCGCGCCTCTGCCTCGTCGGGATCAGCCGCGAGTTTGATCCCGCCTGCCTTGCCGCGACCGCCCGTCAACACCTGCGCCTTGACCACGACCGCCCCGCCGAGCTCCTCGGCGGCCGCGCGCGCCTCCGCCGGAGTGACAGCGAGCTTCCCGTCGGAGACAGGGATGGCGGCACGTCGGAAGAGCTCCTTGCCCTGGTACTCGTAGAGGTCCAAGCCGCAGGCGAGCCTAGCTGACGAGTGCCTGGAAGCGCGGGTCCTGCCTGAGCGGCTCGAAGTCGGAGTCACGGGCGGCGCCCGGCCGGAGCTTCGGGTCGAGCTCGAGCGACCGGCTGAGGTGCGCCAGCGCTTCCTCGGTGTCGCCGGCCAGCGACTCGAAGCACGCGAGGTCGTAGAGGAGAACCGCGTCGTCGCCGTGCTGGCCGAGCGCTGCTCGGAGCAGCACCGCTCCCTCGGCGTATGTACCGGGCTCGTGGAACGAGCTCGCGCGGCGAAGCGCATCCCACACTCGGTGGATGCCGAGCAGCCGCCGCAGCTCGACGATCGGCTCCGGATGGTCTTCCACCCGCAGCTCGCAGACGCGGTCGATCCCCTCGCGCCACTCGGCCGCAGCGCCCGTCCGTTCGACGACCAGCGCCGACGACTCTTGTCCGCGCGCGTCGCCGCCCGCAGCCTGCGCTGCCTCCAGGGCGGAGACGAGCCGATCCGCCAGCGATGCTCCGGTCGTCTCGAGGAACGCACGCTCCATCTCGCCGACCACGGCTTCCCCGGCGAGCATGTTCCCTTGGACGGCATAGCCGTCGCCGACACGGTGGCCGGCCCAGGCGAGGCACTCGGAGCCGGTGTGTGCGGCGGCCCGGCCGTCGGCCGTCACCACCCCGAGCTGGCGTGACTCGCGGCCCGGATCGTCGGCGAGCGCCCGCTCGAGCGCGGCCCCCGGGTCGAGGCCTTCCTCGAGCAAAGAGAGCACCCTCGGCCCGAACGCGGCCACGCCCGCAGCCTGGGTCGCGACCGCGCCGACGCCCGCCTTCCCACGGCACGACGGAGCCGACGGAGAAGTAGCGCGACTGGACAGCACACCCGACCTCGCCCGCTGCGACACCGGCGGCGACGATCGAGAAGGTCGCCTTCAGGAGTGTGCGCACAGACTTGACACTAACCGCGGTACGCTCGCGGCATGGACGCGATTGTGGTGGAGGGGCTCGAGAAGCACTACAAGGCGGTCCGCGCATTGGCGGGCGTCTCCTTCACCGTCCACGAGGGAGAGGTGTTCGGACTGCTCGGGCCGAACGGCGCCGGCAAGTCCACCACCGTCCGCATCCTCGCCACGCTGACGAAGCCGGACGCCGGTCGGGCCGAGGTCGCGGGCCGGGATGTCCGCCGCGAGGCGGGCGCGGTCCGCCGGGCGATCGGCTACGTCCCGCAAGACTCGGGCGTCGATCAGTACGGCACCGGCCGCGAGAATCTGATGCTCCAGGGGCGCGTGCAGGGGATCGGCGGCCGCGACCTCCGCGACCGGGTCGAGTACCTGCTCGACTTCGTCGGGATCGCCGAGGCGGCCGACCGGATCGTCAAGACCTACTCGGGCGGGATGCGCCGCCGGCTCGACATCGCTCTTGGCCTCGTCCACCGCCCGAAGGTGCTCTTCCTCGACGAGCCGACGACCGGGCTCGACCCGGAGGCGCGCGTCGCGATGTGGCGGGAGGTCGGCAGGCTCGCGCGCCAGGAGAGCCTGACGATCCTGCTCACCACGCACTACCTGGAAGAGGCCGACGAGCTCGCCGATCGGCTCGCAATCGTCAGCCGTGGCCAGGTCGTCGTCGAAGGGACGCCCGAGCACCTGAAGGCCACCCTCCAGGGCGACGCCGTCCACCTCGAGCTCGCGAACGGCCGCATGGAGGACGCCCGCCGCATCCTCGAAGGGCTCGGCGCGAGGCCCGAGCAGGGCGGTGAGGGACGCGCGCTGGTCTCCTGGGTCGACAACGGCAACCGCGCCCTTCCCGGCATCCTTTCTGCGCTCGAGCAGGAGGGAATTGGGGTCGCGTCCGTCAGCGTCTCCCGGCCGTCGCTCGACGACGTGTATCTCCACTACACGGGCCGCGACTTCGCCGCCGAGGACCGGGGCGAAGCCTAGGGCGGAACACTGAACGTCCTCAGACACACCTGGTACATGGTCGTGCGGCAGGCGCGCAACCTGATGCGCGAGCCGATCTGGATCGCGCTGCTGCTCATCCAGCCGATGGTCTGGCTCGTCCTCTACAGCCAGCTGTTCCACAACGCCCCCAAGCTCGGCGGCTTCGGAACGACGTCGTACGTGACGTTCCTGGCGCCGGCGATCGTCGTGATGAACGCGTTCTTCGGAGCGACCTGGAGCGGGATGAGCATGATCTACGACCTCGACCACAAGTTCATCGAGCGGGTGCTGGCGACACCGGCCAGCCGGTTCGCGATCGTGCTCTCGCAGATCGTCCGCTCGGCGATCACCGCGGCGATCCAAGCCGTGATCATCCTCCTCGTCGCGCTCGTGCTGGGCGTCCGGGTGCATTCGGGTGCGGCCGGCTGGGTGATCGTCATCCTCGCCGCGATCCTGGTGAACAGCGCCTTCTCGGGCATCTCGCAGGGGATCGCGCTCCTCACCCGCCGTGAGGCGACGATGATCGCGCTCGCGAACTTCATCGGGCTGCCGCTGCTGTTCATCTCCACCACCCTGATCGCGCGCGCACAGATGCCGGGGTGGATGCGCGATGCCACGCACGCGAACCCGATGGACTGGGGCGTCCGCGCCGCCCGCGAGGTGGTGCTGCCCGGCACGTCGTGGAGCACCGTCGGGCTCTACCTCCTTTTCCTGCTCCTCCTCTCGGCTGTCACCGCCGCGTTCGCGACCTGGTGCTTCCGGGCGTACGAGCGGACGCTCTAGGGAATACTCCCCGCGACCCCGCTCTCAAAGGAGGCTTGCATGGACGAGCAGACGCTCACCGACGCCGAGATCGAGACCGCCGGCACGGTCGTCATGGAGGTCGAGACCGACGCCGACGGCACGGACGGCGACGCGGACGGCACCGATGCCGATGGGACCGACGGTGACGGCACCGACGGGACGGACGGCGATGGCAGCGACGCGGACGCCGACGGAGCGGACAGCTAGCGACGCGCTCGTCCGCTGCGTCGCGCCGATCGACGCCGCGGAGTTCCTGGCCGAAT
The DNA here is from genome assembly GCA_046723985.1 of Actinomycetota bacterium. Lineage (GTDB taxonomy): Bacteria > Actinomycetota > Thermoleophilia > Gaiellales > Gaiellaceae > DATBLE01. Next base: position 5,980 of record JBKOVQ010000056.1, read on the forward strand.
ACTGGGAGCAGCAGCCGCTCGCCGTTCCGAGGGCCGAGGAAGGTCGATTCGACGACCTCCTCTCGGTCGCGGACGTCGAGCGGCTCGTCTCCTCGGGTGGAATGCGTACGCCCGGCCTCCGGCTCGTGAAGGAAGGCGGGACGATCGCGGAGTCGTCGTACACGACCGACATCTCGTGGCGGCCGAAGCCGTTCGTGGGCATGGTCGACCCGGCCAGCGTCGCGACGGCGTTCGCCGAGGGCGCGACGATCGTCCTCCAAGCGCTCCACCACACCTGGCCGCCACTGGCCAGCTTCTGCCGGGAACTCGAGCTCGAGCTCGGCAGCGGCGTCCAGGCGAACTCCTACTACACGCCTCGACGCTCGCAGGGATTCGCCGTCCACCACGACACGCACGACGTGTTCGTGCTCCAGGTGGGGGGCGAAAAGCACTGGCGCGTGTACGAACCGCTGCTCGAGCTGCCGTTGAAGGCCCAGCCGTGGTCGTCATCGCTCGGCGAGCCCGGGCCGGCGGTCCTGGAACTGACCCTCCGCGCCGGGGACACTCTCTATCTTCCGCGCGGGTGGCTCCACGACGCGCTCACCTCGGAGACCGACTCGCTCCACATCACCGTCGGCGTCAACGTCCACACCTGGGTGGACGCATTCCGAGCCGCGCTGGCCGAGTGCGAGGACGACGTCGAGTTCCGGCGATCGGTGCCGGAGGACGGAGAGCCGGCGGTCGACCTCGTCGAGCGCCTCGCCGAACGGCTCGCGGCGGAGGCGGTCAGCCGGCGTGCACGGGCGGCGTTCGTCGAGGGCCGGCGCCCGATCCTCGACGGGTACCTCGCGGAGGTCCGCGAGCTCGACTCCGTGACCGTCGACACGCCGCTCGAGCGGCGACCGACCGTGATCGCCGACCTCGACGGTGCGACGCTCTCGTTCGAGGGCAAGCACATCGAGTTCCCGGCGCATGTGCAGGAGGAGGTCGAGGCTGTCGTCCAGGCGGACGGCCCGTTCACCGCCGCCGACCTGCCCGGCGGGCTGGACGAGGAAGGGCGGCTCGTCCTCGTCAGGCGGCTGATTCGCGAAGGATTACTGCAGCGTAGTGCCGCGGGTGCCTGAGCGTCTCCGCGCTACACGTCAGGTAGGTGAGGGCGCCCGGCTCGTAGGAGACGCCGACGTCGAAGAGGCGCGACCCGGCCCGGAAGCGCACGTGCGCGCCCTCGTGCTCGACGAGCTCGAGATCCTCGAGCCCTCTCAGGCCGTCGGCGCGCCGGACTGCGAGCTCGGCGGCCTGCTCCGAAAATGTGTACGCGGACCGGCCGCGGTAGTGGTCGAGCTCGATCCGGCCGGCGAGGTACTCGTCCAGCACCGACCAGGCGTCGGCTGGGGCGACCCGACCGAAGTACAGCCCTTCGGGAAGGAAGACCACGTTTCCGGCGAAGCGGTCGCCGCCGAGGTGCGATGCTTGCCAGACCCAGTCGTCCTCCGCCTGCTCCTCCAGCGCCTTGTACAGCGGCCGCCCGTAGCGGGCGCAGCACCGGTCGTGCTTGCCGTGGGTACAGACGAGGAGCAACGGGTGATCGAGCCCATCGGCGCCGCGGGCGGTCAGGTCGAGGTCGAGCAGGTCATCGCAGTGGTCGAGCTCGGCGTGGAAGAGCTCGCCTCCACGCTCCGGGGAGCTACCCCAGAAGACGGCGAGCGCCGGGTGGTCCCGGCGATGTTGCCGCCGGACGAAGAGCAGCTTGGTGTTCGGCCGCGCGTCGCGTTGCCGGCGCAGGTGTTCCTTCACCTCGGCGGAGAGGCCGCTCGCCGCGACCGCGTCGTAGCCCCACAGGCCGCGGTACTCGACCAGGATCCAGTGGTCGACCCGGCTGGCCGTGCCGGCGAGCGGCTCGGCGTTTTGGAGCGAGACCTCGGAGCAGAACTCCTCCCTACGCTCAGCCATCCGGCTCCTGCTCCGGCACGACGAGGCAGATCACCTGGCCCGTCCCGACCGGCTCTCCCGGCCGGACCGACAGCTCGGCGACGATCCCGTCCCGAAGCGCGTGCACCTCGTTCTCCATCTTCATCGCCTCGACGATGCAGATCACCTGGCCCGCCGTGACGGCGTCTCCGTCAGCGACCTGGACGGAAAGGACCGTCCCCTGCATCGGGCTGACGATCGCGTCCTGTCCGCCTGCCCCGCCGCCGTGTGCGGCGGTCCGCCTGCGCCGCCGCTCGGCGAGCTCCGCCCACGGCGGCTCAGGGACGAGCACCGTCACGTCGTAGCGGCGGCCGTCGAGCTCGACCGCGGTCACCCGCTTTCGGAGCCTGCCGTCCGGAGCGGCGGCTACCGTTGTTGTCACATGCGACAACCGGTCTGGGTGCTCCGTCAACCGCTGGGCCTCCTCGGCCAGTTGCTCCGACTCGACCACACCGTGGCACGTAGCTCCGTCGACGAAGCAGGGGTGGCGGAGGAGCGCGCGATGGAACCCGAGCAGTGTGGTCACGCCGCCGATCCGGAACTCGTCCAGCGCCCGAAGCATCCGCCGCCGCGCATGTTCGCGGTCGACTCCATGTACGACCAGCTTGGCGATCATGGGGTCGTACAGCGGCGAGATCTCGGAGCCGTCCTCGACGCCCGAGTCCACGCGCACTCCCGGCCCCCCCGGCTCACGGTAGCCCGCGATCCGCCCCGGCGCAGGCCGGAAGCCGGCGGACGGATCCTCCGCGTTGATCCGACACTCGAGTGCGTGTCCGGACAGGCGGACGTCCTCCTGGCGCAGCGATAGCGGCTCTCCGGCCGCGATCAAAACCTGCTCTCGGACGAGGTCGAGGCCGGTGACCATCTCCGTGACGGTGTGCTCGACCTGAACGCGCGTGTTCATCTCCATGAAGTAGTACGCGCCGTCCCGATCGAGCAGACCCTCGATCGTCCCGGCGGAACGGTAACCGACCGCCCGCGCCGCCTCGACCGCGATCGCTCCGATTCGTTCGCGAAGGGCGGCGTCGACCGCCGGCGACGGGGTCTCCTCGACGAGCTTCTGGTGGCGCCGCTGGATCGTGCAATCGCGCTCGCCGAGATGGATGACGCCGTGGGCGTCGGCGAGGACCTGCACCTCGACGTGGCGCGGATCCTCGAGGTAGCGCTCGACGTAGACCGTCGGGTCGGAAAAGTAAGCCTCGCCCTCGCGGCGTGCGGTCTCAAGTGCGCGCTCGACGTCCTCCCCCTCGCGGACGACGCGGAAGCCCTTGCCGCCCCCGCCCGCGGAGGCCTTGATCGCCAGCGGCCAGCCGAGGTCGCTCCCCAGTCGGACGACCTCGGCGGCGGACTCGACCGGCTCCGTTGTCCCGGGGATGATCGGGACGCCGGCCGCCTTCATCCGCTCTCGCGCCTCGGTCTTCGAGCCCATCGCTTCGATCGCCTCGGCCGGCGGACCGATCCAAACGAGCCCGGCTTCCTCGACCGCACGGGCAAACGACGCGTTTTCGGCGAGGAAGCCGTAGCCGGGGTGGACCGCCTCCGCGCCGGCCGCGAGCGCCGTCTCGACGACCTTCGCCTGGTGCAGGTAGCTCTCGGCCGGGGGGCCGGGGCCGAGCAACCACGCCTCGCCCGCGACGCGAACGTGCAGCGACCCGCGATCCGCGTCCGAGTAGACCGCGACGGACGCGATTCCGAGCTCACGCAGCGTCCGGAAGATGCGGACGGCGATCTCGCCGCGGTTGGCAACGAGGACTTTGGAGAACACGCTCACCGGCAACGTATCCTCCCTGGCGATGGGCTTGGCAGACCAGCTCACGGTTGCCCGGATCGCGGCGACCCCGCTCGTGGTCATCCTCTTCATTTGGAACTTCCCGAACCACGCCTATTGGGCGACGGCAGTCTTCATCGCCGCCATGGCCACCGATCAGATCGACGGCTGGCTCGCCCGGCGGCAGGGGCGGACGACGCCGCTTGGATCGCTGCTCGACCCGGTCGCGGACAAGGTGCTCGTGCTCGCGACCATGGTCGTGCTCGTTGGCGAGGGGGCCTTCCCGGGCTGGATGGTCGCGGCGATCGTCGCCCGGGAGCTGCTCGTCGCGGGCCTGCGGCTGGCCGCGGTCGAACGGGGGGTCATCCTCCAGGCCCGCGACCTCGGCAAGCTGAAGACGTGGTCCCAGGCGGTCGCCGTCGCGATCGGCGGCTTCGCGGTCGCCGGAGCATGGAGCACGTCCGTCGCGTGGTGGGCGCTGCTGGTCGCCGTCGTTCTGACGTGGATCTCCGGGCTGGACTACGCACGTGATGCCCCGGCGCTGCTTCGTCGCCGCGCCCTCGCCTGATCCACTTGTCGCGTCGGCCGGCGACGCCTACAGTCAGTCCGGGAGTTGGGGTCGTGACGCGCATCCGGCACATGGCACCCTGGGCGGCAGCCATGCTCGCCCTCGCCGGCGTGGCCGCTGCGCTCCTCCTGACGGGCGGCTCGGGTCCGCCGTTCGTGACCGCAGGTGGGCTGCAGCTTCGCGGAGGCACCGTTGCGCCGGTCAAACCGAGCCGATCGGCCGTCGGCTGGTGCGGCACGGATGCCGCCGCCGAAGATCGCCACCCGGACGCCGTCGCCGGCCGGCAGATCCACGTCATCTACGCTTTACCCTCCGACGGCGCCGACCGGTTCGCGTCCCTAGCTGGGCCGATCGCGTCGGACGTCGCGGCGATGGATGCGTGGTGGCGAAGAGAGGACCCTTCGCGCACGCTGCGCTTTGACCTCTTCGCCTTCCCCGGCTGCGCACCGGGTACCGGGCAGCTCGACATCTCCCGCGTCCAGCTTCAGCAGCCGGGCGGCGCCTATGCCGACACCTCGACGCGGGCGGCACGCATCATCGTCGAGCTCGACCGAACCTTCGTCGACCCGGCGAAGAAGTACCTCGTCTACTACGACGGCGCCGTCCAGGAGCCGCGGATCTGTGGCCAGAGCATTCTCCTGCCCGACGAGGGCGGCCGCTACGCGTACTCACTCGTGTATGCGCAGGCGTGCAGAGCCGACATCGGCACCGGCGTTGTCACCGCGAACGTCGCCGTCCACGAGCTCACCCACAACCTCGGCGCCGTGCCTTCGGGCGGGCCGCCGGATGCGTGCCCCGGTGACAGCGCCCACGTTTGCGACGACCCTGACGACCTGATGTACCCGTACACGAGAGGCCAGGGCCTGAACCCGGTGCGGCTCGACGCCGGTCACAACGACTACTACGAGCACGGTCAGGGATGGTGGGATCTCCGCAACTCGACGTGGCTCGAGCACCTCGATGCGCCGCACCACCTCCTGAACGTCTCCTTGGGGAGGAGCACGGGCAGCGGACAGGTGACGAGCGACCTGCCGGGGATTGCCTGTCCGCCGGCATGCTCGGCTTCCTGGGACGAGGGCTCGACGGTGACGC
>JBKOVQ010000214.1:0-7149 GCA_046723985.1 Actinomycetota bacterium
GGCGGGCCGCCGGTCGCGCGCGTGCTCGTCATCTACGCGGGAGGACGCACGGCAACGCCCCTGGAGACCACGCCGGCGCACCTCGTCGGGGTCGCCCGGGAAGCGCTCTCCGGGGTCGCGCCCGGCGCAGCCTTCGTGGGCGGCACCGAGATCTACTTCACAGAGATCAATCGCACGCGTCCGGAGCACGAAACCTGGGACGGCATCTGCTACTCGATCTCCCCCCAGATCCACGCGTTCACCGACATCGACGTGATGGAGAACCTCGACGCGCAGGCGGAGACGGTCAGGAGCGCCCGGGCGATCGCGCGTGACAAGCACGTCGCCGTCTCGCCGATCACGCTGCGCCGCCGCGTGAACTTCCACGCGGCGGGCGATCCTCCGCCGACGCCGCCGGGAGAGCTCCCGGACTCAGTGGACGTCCGCCAGTCCGCGCTCTTCGGCGCCGCCTGGACAGCAGGCAGCGTCAAGTACCTGAGCGAGGCCGGAGCCGGCTCGGTCACCTACTTCGAGACGACCGGCTGGCGCGGCGTGGTCGAGCGATCGGCGGGGCCCGAGCTGCCGGAACGGTTCCGTTCTCGCGGCGGCGAGGCCTTCCCGCTCTACCATCCACTCGCAGACGCGATCGAGTGGCGGGACGCGGAGGTGCTGGCGTGCGAGTCGAGCGACGTGCTGGCCGCGGTCGCCTTCGCGGTGCGCACGACCGACGGCTCGACGCGGCTGCTCGTCACGAACGTGACGCCTCGGGAGCTCGAGGTCGTCGTCGCGCCGCTCGACGGCGACGTCACCCTGCGGCGCCTGAACGAATCGACCGCCGGCGAGGCGACCAACGACCCTCCGGCGTTTCGCGCCCGCAGCGATGCGTCGACCGCGAGCGGCGAGCTCACGCTCGCCCTTGCGCCCTACGAAGTCGTCCGCGTCGATCCGGTCGGCTTGTAGAACGCGCGGTACGTGTCGACGTACTGTTTGATCCCATCCCGGATCGAGGCGAAGCGCGGCTCCCAGCCGAGCTGCGTTCGCGCGTTCTCGATCGAGAGCTCCGCGCGCAGCGCCGCCACCGGCTTCTCCGCCTCCGAAAGCTCCTCGCCGATCTCGACGTCGGCGCCGGGCACGAGCTCGCGCACGATCTCCGCAACCTCGGTCGTGGTCGTCAGCGGGCCGCCGGCCGCTCCATAGAAGATCCGGTCGGCGTCGTCCGGAGCGTCCAGCATGGCCACGACCAGCCCGGCGATGTCGATCGCGTGTGTGTAGGCGCGCGGATGGGCGCCTCCGAACTCGAAGTGCGCCGGCTCGCCGCGAACGCTGTTCTCGACCATCGCCTTGATCGGCCCGACGTACTGGTTCATCCCGAGCCCGTAGACCGCCGACGGCCGGATGGTGCGGAAGTCGAACCCGAGCGCCTGGTTGTAGGCGAACAGGAGCACCTCCGCGGCCGCCTTCGTCGAGCCGTAGAAGTCGGTCCCCGGCCCGCCGTCCGCGACCACGAGCGGGTGGTTCGCGTCAATCGGCCGGTAGACGACCCGAGGCAGCACGCCGATCGAGGAGAAGTTGACGAGCCGCGGGACGCCGAAGGCGATCATCGCTTCGACGAGGTTGACCACCCCGCCGACGTTGACCATGAAGGCCGACGAGCGGTTGGTCGCGAGGTAGGCAGGGTCGAGAATCATGCCCGCGTGGACGACCTCGTCCGGGCGATGGGTGCGGAAGACGTCTAGCACGCGGGCCTGGTCGCCGATCGACGCCAGTTCGAGCGGGACCGAGTCGACCTCCTCACCGATCACGAACCGTGACTCGGGCGTGAAGTCGCGGACGTCGAGCACGACGACCTTCCGGCCGGTATCGAGCAGGTCGCGCACGACGTGGCCGCCGATGAAGCCGGCGCCGCCCGTGACCAGCGTCGTCCGCTCCGCGACCGGCTTCCGCTCTGCCAGCCTGGCGCCGATGTCGATCTCCGGCCGCGCCATGCCCTGCTCGTACCGCTGCTCGCTCACCCGGTCCTCCTCGCGTCGGCCACCAGGACGTCGATCGGCCGCCAGAACGTCCGCGTCGAAGCAGCGGTCATCTCCTTCAGCGCCTCGTGAGTGGCGGTCAAGGCTGCGCTCGAGCGGACCAGGCGGTACGTCTTCTTCCCCGTGGGATGGCGGGCGAGCCAGGACATGAAGTCCTTCGCGCCCGCGGTGCCCACGACCTCGTCGCGGTCGCCGGCGAGGATCACGAAGCGGACGGAGACGGGTGGCTTGCCGGCCGACCGGCCGTCGATCCTTGTCGTCGGAAAGATGCTGAACACGCTGCGCGGCACCGGCACCTTCCACGCGCGCGCATTCCCCGCGTAGTAGTTGACGAGCGCGCCCCCGAGCGAGAAGCCGGCCGCGACGACAGGGAGGCCGGTGACTCCGAGCCTTCCGAAGCCGATCTGGACGCCCCGGCGGAACCCATCCACCGCCTGCTGCCACGTGTCGAGCGCGTCCCGCTGGTAACGAGGAAAGATCACGATGCTCCCCCTCGCGCAGAGGTGGTCGAATCGAGCTCTGTGCCAGTCGTTCGGATCGACTGCCGTCCAGCCGTGAGCGAAGAGGACGATGCTGCGAGCCGTCGCCGGTGGCTTCAGGAGCCAGACCTGCGTGCGGCCCGCGCCGAACGGCCCGGTGAGCGAGCAGCCCGAGGCGGGCGCGGACCTGACGCTCGGCACGAGCGCAGCGAGCGCAACGACGGCCGCGACGCCGACGGCTCCGACAGTCCGCCTCATCCCTGGACCGCCCCGAGCGTGAGCCCGCGCACCAGGTGGCGCTGGATGAGGATCCCGATCAGGAGGGCCGGGATCAGCGAGACCATCGTCAGCGCGCTCGCCTCACCGTACTGGTTGCCCTGGAAGCCGGTGATGATCCCGGCGAGTGCGACGGGCAGCGTGACCGAGTCCGTCCGCGTGAGCACGAGTGCGAAGATGAACTCGGTCCACGAGAGGATGAACGCGAACGCGGCCGCCGAGACGATTCCGGGAGCCGCCAGCGGCCACGCCACCTTCGCGAGCGCCTGCAGCCGCGAGCAGCCGTCGACGAGCGCAGCCTCCTCGAGCTCCGGTGGCATCTGACGGAAGTACGCGAACATCATCCACACGGTGAACGGCAGCGCGAAGACCGTGTAGAGGAGGATCAGGCCCACTCTCGTGTCGACGAGCGACACGCCGATCCACTCGTTCGTGTACCGGGCGAAGAGCAGGAAGACGGGGATGATGATTGCGATCGGCGGCAAGATCCGCATCGACAGGAACCAGAAGGCGAGGTGCTTGCCGCCCGTCCGGTACCGCGCCATCGAGTAGGCGGCCGCCGTGCCGATCACGACTGCGAGCACCGTGGTCGAGACCGCGATGATCAGCGAGTTCTGGAGGCCGGCGCGGCCGCGGAAAGCGTTCAGCGCGGTCGTGTAATGCAGGCTCGTGGGAGCGTGAGGCCACCAGATGGGCGGGTCGGTGAGGAGGTCGTCCTGCGGCTTGATCGACGTCACCGCCACCCAGTAGAGCGGCAGCAGTAGGAAGCAGAGGTACAGGAAGATGAAGAGGACGCGAGCGATGCTGCCAGGGCGGAAGCCGCTGCCGCGCACGACCCGGGTCGTGCCCGTCCGGTGCCGGATCCAGGGTCCGCGCACGGCTATTCCTCCACCGGTTTCAGGAGGCGGCGCACGAGCCAGAACGAGATGAAGGTGAGCATGATCGTGAACATCCACGCCCCGGCCGTGCCCTGGCCGAGGTGGAAGAACTGGAAGCCCTGCTGGTAGAGGTAGTAGGACGACGTGTACGTCTCGGTACCCGGCCCTCCCCGCGTCAGCGAGTAGATGATGTCGAACAGCTTCGCGGCGTCGATGAAGCGGAACGTGACCGCGATCAGGATGATCGGGGTCAGGAGCGGCAGCGTCACGAAGGAGAACGACTGCCGTGGCTTCGCTCCGTCCATCTCGGTCGCCTCGTAGAGCTCGTCCGGGATCGCCGCCAGCCCCGCGAGCAGGATCACGAACATGAAGGGCGTCCACTGCCACGCGTCCGCGACGAGCAGCGAGACGAACGGCCACTTCCCGTCGATCGTGAAGTCGATCGAGACAGGGTGTCCGAGCAGCCCGCTCAGCAGCCAGTTGGCCGGTCCGAACGGCCGCCGGAGGAAGAGGTCGAAGAAGCCGCCGACGATCACCGGGCTGATGAAGAGCGGGATCACGAAGAGCACCATCAGCACCCGGCGGCCGGGGAACGGCCGTAGCATGGCCAGGGCGAGCAGGAACCCGAGCGTGAGCTCGATGCCCACCGCCAGCGTCGCGATCACGAGCGTCACCCAGAGCGAGTGCCGCCAGATCGGGTCCTGCCAGACCTCCTTGAAGTTGTCGAGCCCCACCCACGGATGCTCGTTGGACACGGAGAAGTCGAACTGGACAAAGCTCACCCAGATCGCAAACAGCAGCGGGAAGATCGTCAGGACGACAATGATCAGGACCGACGGCGTGACGAGCAGCCACCGGATGTGGCGGTCCAACCAAGAGGAGGCGGGATGCACCCGCCTCCTCCGCAGCGCTTCGGTTTCGGTCCGAGCGGTCACCCGGTGCAGCTACCTCACGTGCACCGCCAGCCCCAGCTTGGCGACCGTGTTCTTCGAGGTTGCGCCGGGCAGCTTGAGGAACTGCGCATAAGCCGCCCGCTGGGCGTCGACGCCCAACTTCTGCGTGATCGAGTCCCATTCATTGGCGGCCTGGTCGAGGCCCGACTTGATGTCCTTGCCGGCGTAGATCCCCGTCATCGCCCGGTCGATCGAGTTGGCGTAGTCACCGGCCCCGCTCATGATCATGTCGATGACCGCGAGGTTTGCCGCCTCGTCGAGTGCGATCAGGTACTCCTTGGCCGCCGGCCAGAGCTTCCGGTAGAGCGGCGACTTGTAGTGGGAGATCCGGTACGGGTCCCGAAGCGTGTACGGCAGCATCACGACCTGTAGCGAGATCGACGGGCTGGTGAGCCACAGGTTGTAGAGGAATGCCGCCTCCGGGTTCTTCGAGTCGGCGGACACGCACTGGACGAAGCTGCCGGCGTGCTCGCCGTTCCCGCCGGGCATCAGCGCGTAGCCGACCTTGCCGACGATCTTCGACTTGGGCAGGAAGGCGAACGCCTTGTCCCGCTGTGCGTAGTTCTCGGAGATCCGACCGGTCGGCGGCCAGGCGTAGATCATCGCGGTCTTGCCGTTCAGCCAGAGGCCCCAGGATGAGACGAAGTCGAGCTTCTCGATGCCGGGCGGTGACGCCTTCAGCTCCTTCATGATCGAGGTCATCGCGCGCACGCCGATCGCATTGTTGATCTGCGCCTTCATCGTCCTCGGGTCGAAGAACTGCCCCCCGAAGTTGCGGAAGACCTGAAAGAAGTAGAACTGGTTGCCGGGATTGCCGAGCGCCCGACCCTCGCCGCCGCCGTAGACCTTCGGCGCAAGCTGGTCGGTGATGAACTGCGACGTCTCGGTGAATTCCGGCCACGACCTGGGCGGACGGAGGTCGCGCTTGAACTTGGCCTTGTAGGCTCGACGCAGCTTCGGGTTGGCGAAGATGTCCTTCCGGTAGTACAGGTTCCAGACGTCGCCGTCGGCGAAGAACCCCCACGACTTTCCCTTGTATTTGCCGAGCAGGCGGTAGAGGGGATGCAGGTCGGCGAAGGTCGCCTTCGCCTTGTACTTCGCGACGAGGGCGTCTATCGGGATGATCACCCCGCGGTCGGCGAACTCGGGAATCCAGGCGGGCGACACGTCGATCACGTCGAGCGCCCCGGACTTGGCGAGGTGCTCGGCGATCGCCTTGGTGCGGATGTCGGCGAACGGCGCCTCGGTCACCTTGATCGTCCCGCCGGTCAGCTTGTTCCAGAGCGGCCCGGAGAAGTTCTTCGGCTCGAGGGCCTGCGGACCGACCTCGGCGATTCGATTGAGCGTGACATTGGAGAAGTTCGCCTTGGCGGCTGCAACCGCCCTGGTCGCGATCGGGTCCGCTCCGAGCGAGGCCGCCTCGGCCGCCTTCGCCTGCTTCGCCGCCATGAAGAACGGACCGGCCGCCGCCGCGGCGGCCATGAGCTTCGCGCTGTCGATCAGGAAGCTCTTGCGAGGCATCTGCCCCGCGAGCAGACCGTCGACCATCGAATCGTCGAAGGTCTCGTGCATGTCGTCACTCACGCCACCTCACCTCGCTTTCGGGAGAAGTCTTATGGCACGCTGTACGACCGGTCGATCATTCCGCTTTCGCCCTGACGCTGTCAAGCGGCACCGTCATCCGCTCGGCGCCGATGCGCCGGCCACTTTCGGGATCGAAGAACCTCAGCGCGCGCGACCGGACAGTCACCTCCGCGTCCTGGTCCTCCTGCACCCGCGAGTCCACCCCGAACCGGCCGATGAGCGCCGTCCGCCGCATGCGCCGCTGGTCGTCGAGGGCATCCAGCAGGGTCGTCTCGTCGATCTCCTCCGCGAGCTCGACCAGCTCGGGCGAGACGGCCGGCGCCGCGTCGATCTGGAAGTGGACGATCGACTCGGACCCGAGGAGCTCGCGGAGCCTCACGTGCCCGTGGAGGCGACGGCCCTGCGCTGCGCCGGTGTCGAGCGCCGCGTCCTCGAGGTGCTCCGGCCGGATCCCGACGATCAGCCTGCGCCCTGCCCAGTCGTCGAGGCCGGGCGCGAGGGCACGCTCGTCGTCGTCCACCAAGAGTCGCTGGTCGCCGATCTGCACCTCCACGCCTCCGCCGTTTCCGACGATCTCACCCTGGACGAAGTTCATCGGGGGGCTGCCGATGAACCCAGCGACGAACAGGTTGACCGGGCGGTCGTAGAGCTCCTGCGGCGTCGCCACCTGCTGCAGGTCGCCCTTGCGCATCACGGTGACCCGCTGCCCGAGCGTCATCGCCTCGACCTGGTCGTGGGTCACGTACAGCGTCGTGGCGCCGAGCTCCTTGTGCAGCAGGCTGATCTCCGCCCGCATCTGCGTGCGCAGCTTCGCGTCGAGGTTCGACAGCGGCTCGTCCATCAGGAACGCCCGCGGCTCACGAATGATCGCGCGGCCCATGGCGACCCGCTGGCGCTGGCCCCCAGAGAGTTGTCTCGGCTTGCGCTTCAGCTGCTCCTCGAGCTCGAGGATCCTGGCGATTTGGTGGAC
>JBKOVQ010000072.1:0-14348 GCA_046723985.1 Actinomycetota bacterium
GGGGCCGGGCTCGTCGAGGTCGATCTCCCTGACCTCGAGCGGCTGCCCGGCCCCGAGGAAGACCGCGGCGCGCGACTTCACGCGCCGAGCGCGGCTGCGACCGTCTTGCAGTCGGTGACGGTCGACACGTTCTGCAGCGCGTAGTTGATCGAGGCGTTGTGCCAGTCGGCGTTCATCGTCGAGCAGCCGTCCTCGGGCACGATCATGAAGTAGCCCTTGTCGGCGCCCGTGCGGGCGGTGTGCTCGATCGACATGTTCGTCCAGGCGCCGCTGACGACGACCGTGTCCACGCCGAGGCCGCGCAGCAGCGTCTCGAGCTTCGTGTCCTGCCAGCCGGACATCCGCATCTTCTCGACGACGAAGTCGCCGCGCTTCGGCTCGAGACCGGCAGCGGGCTGTGCGCCCCACGTGCCGCGAACGAGCGCGTTCGCGCCCTTCACGTCGTCGAAGAGCGGCGCGTTCTGCTTCAGTCCGCGCGCGCCCTTCTCGACGATGTACCAGACGTGGATCACCGGGGCGCCGGCCTTGCGGAAGGCGGCCGCGAGGCGCTTGACGTTCGCGACCACGTTCTGCTCCTTCGCGTGCTGCGGCGAGCCGGAGTCGGCGAACGCGCCCTTCTCGATGATCACGTCGTTCTGCAGGTCCTGGATCAGCAGCGCGGTGCGCTTCGGGTCCAGCTTGAGCTTGGCCATCGGTCTCGTCTCCTTAGTTCATGTAGGGCTCGCGGCGCGGCCCGACCTTCGTCTCGATCCGATACAGGGACGTCGAGCTCGGCGCGAACAGCCAGTGCCAGTCGGGCCCTCCCCAGGCGAGGTTGCCGACGTTCTCGGGGATCCGGATCGTGCCGAGATGCTCGGCCTCGGGGCTGATCACCCAGATCCCGCCCGGCCCGGTTACCCAGATGTTCCCCTGCTCGTCGCACTTCATCCCGTCTGGGACGCCCTCCTCGATCACGCCGGAGCCGATTCCCTCGAAGAACATGCGGCCGTTCGAGAGGGTGCCGTCGGCGCCGACGTGGTAGACCTTGATGAACGCGCCTGGAGTGTCGTTGATGTACATCAGCGACTCGTCCGGCGAGAAGCAGAGGCCGTTCGGCTGCTCGTACTCGTCCTTGCCCACGACCAGCTCGGGATCGCCGCCTCCGGGCGCGATCTTGAAGACGCCCTGCCAGCCGAGCGCGCGCTCCCGCTCGACGCCGAAGACGGGCATACGCCCGTACCAGGGGTCGGAGAAGTAGACCGTGCCGTCCGAGCGGATGCAGACGTCGTTCGGGCTGTTCAGCTCCTGGCCCTCGTAGTGCGAGGCGAGCACCTCGCGGTTCGTGTTCTTCCCGTCCGGGTCCATGCGCGCAAGCACGCTCGTCGCGTGCTCGCAGACGAGCAGGCGGCCGTCCCGGTCGAGGCTCATGCCGTTGCCCTTGTTGCTCGGCGAGGCGACGACCTGCACGCCGTTCTCCTCGTCCCAGCGCCGCCTCGTGTCCCCAGGCATGTCCGAGAAGAGCAGGAACTGGCCCTGCGGGTTCCAGATCGGCCCCTCGGTGAAGGTGAACCCGGTCGCGAGCTGCTCGACCTCGACGTTCTCGTCGACGAGGCTCGCGAGCTTTTCGGACCTCACGTCAACGCTCACGCTCTCTCCTCCCTCTCTCGCTTCGAAAGACGAGCGCGAACCTAACAGAGACGGCTAGTTCAGTCCTCGTCCTCGTCGGACGGTTGGAAGTCGAGCGCGAGCGAGTTGATGCAGTAGCGCTGCCCGGTCGGGTGTGGCCCGTCCGGGAAGACGTGCCCGAGGTGCGAGTCGCAGGCGGCGCAGCGGACCTCGATCCGGCGCATGCCGTGGCTCGTGTCCACCTCGGTCTCGACCGCGTCCTCGTCGGCGGGCTGGAAGAAGCTCGGCCAGCCCGAGCCGGAGTCGAACTTCGCGCCCGAGCGGAAGAGCTCGGCCCGGCACGCGCCGCAGCGGAAAACCCCGTCCTCCTTCACATAGTTGAGCTCCCCGGACCAGGGCGGCTCGGTCGCCGCGCAGCGCAGAATCGCGTAGCGGTCGGGATCGAGCTCCTGGCGCCACTGCTCGTCGGTCTTGCGGATCTTCTGGGTCATAGCTCGATTCCTGCGAGCGCCGCCGAGCAAAGCTCGTCGGCGCCGCGAAGAGCGAGCATTTTAGTCCACTTCGGCGTGGATTCGTTTCTTCGCCGTCCTCAACGGCCCACCCTCGCGGTCGGTGCGCACCGCCAGAATCTCTGCGAGGATCGAAAGCGCCGTCTCCGCCTGCGAGTCGGCGCCGATGTCGAGGCCGCATGGGCCCGAGATCCGCTCGAGCGCCTCCTCGGCCACGCCCGCCTCGAGCAGCCGCTCACGGCGGCGCTCCTGGTTCCGGCGCGACCCGAGCGCGCCGATGTAGAAGGCCTCGCTCTCGAGCGCCCGCTTCAGCGCCGGCTCGTCGAACTTGTCGTCGTGGGTGAGGACGACGATCGCGGTCTGGTGGTCGGGCGCGACCTGGTCGAGCGCCTCCTCCGGCCACTCGACGATCAGCCGGTCGGCGCTCGGAATCCGTTCCGGCGTCGCGAACTTGGCGCGCGCGTCGGCGACGATCGCCGTCCAGCCGAGCAGTTTCGCGGCGCGGCTCAGCGCCTCCGCCGTGTCGACTGCGCCATAGATCAGGAGCCGCGGCGGCGGCCCGTACCACTCTGCGAAGACCTTCGAGCCGTCGTCGAGCTCGAGCAGCCGGTTCCGGCCGCCCCTGACGATCTCGTCGAACTGGCCGAGCGCGTCGTCCGGCACGCCATCGCCGAGCTGCTCGCCGCCCTCGACGACGAGGCGCTTCGCACCGGCTCCCGGCCCTTCGACGACCGTGAACAGCACCGCGCGCTCGCCGGAGCGCGCGAGGTCGGCGAGCCGCTCGATCACTCGACGCGCTCCACGAAGACGTCGATCTCGCCGCCGCAAGGCAGGCCGACCTCCCAGGCCTCCTCGTCCTTGATCCCGTAGCTGAGCAGCTTGGGCTCACCCGTCTCCATCACCTCGCGCGCGTTCTCGTAGACGTCCGACTCGACGCAGCCGCCGGAGACGGAACCGCACATCTGTCCCGACTCGGACACCGCGAAGCTGGTGCCGACCGGCCGGGGGGCGGAGCGGCGCGTGGCGACCACCGTCGCGACGACGACCTTCTCACCCTGCTCGCGCCAGCGCTCGACCTCTTCCAGGATCTCCTTCACGCCGCATGCCTCCTCTCGATGCCGGCGAGGACGCCGGCCAGGTCTTCAAGGCTCTCCAGGTTGTTTCCGGGCAGGAACCGGTCGACGAACGGCAGCGCGGCACGCATCCCGCCCGCGAGCGGCTCGTAGTCCGGGTGTCCCTTCAAGGGGTTGACCCACACCACGGAATAGGCGCAGCGCGCGAGCCGGGCCATCTCCCGTGCGACCGTCTGCGTGTCTTCTCGCTCCCACCCGTCGGAGACGATCACGACGACCGCACCGCGAGAGAGCGCCCGCCGGCCCCAGAGGTCGTTGAACGCCTTCAGCGACGCGCCGATCCGGGTGCCGCCCGACCAGTCGACCACCCGCTTCGAGGCCTCCTCCAGCGCCCGTTCGGGATCGACCCCGGCGAGCTCCTCGGTCAGCCGAGTCAGGCGCGTCCCGAACGCGAACGCCTCCACCCCGCGGCCGCTCTCCAGCAGCGCGTGGACGAAGAGCAGGATCGCCCGCGAGTACGGCTCCATCGAGCCGGAGACGTCGCACAGCACGATCAGCTTCCGGCTCGTCTCCACCCGCCGACGGAACGCGCGGTCGACCGGGTCGCCGCCGGTGGCGAGCGACGCCCGGACGAGGCGCCGCAGGTCGAGCGTGGAGCCCTGCGGATGCGGACGCAGTCGGCGCGATCGCCGCTGCGGCCGGGCAAAGGCAAGCTCGGCGATCATCGCCCGCACCCTCGCCAGCTCCTCCGCCGTCAGCTCCGAGAAGTCCTTCTCGCGCAGCAGCTCCTGCGCGCTCCAACCCGAGGCGCGCTCCTCGCCCTCGGCGCTCGCCTCTGCGTGCTCGGTGCCGTCCCGGGACGCGACCCGCGTTGCTCTCACGCGCTCGACCTGCGGCGAGCGCGGGGGCGCGAGCTCGGGTACGCGCAGGAACCAGGCGGCGAAGGCGCGGTCGAACGCGTCGATGTCGTCGGCGCGCGAGACGAGCGTCTGCCGCAGCGTCCAGTAGACGTCGTCGCGACGGGAGAGGTCGACCGCGTCGAGCCCGGTCATGGCGTCGCAGATCCGCCCGGGTCCGACCTCGAGCCCGGCCTCACGCAGCACGCGACCGAACGTGACCACCTGGCGGACGATCGGCTCAGCCAGCGCGGGCCTCCGCGACCAGCGAGGCGAGCGCGCTGTCCCGCACCGTCTCGAGATCCTCGTGGTACTTGAGCACCGAGCCGAGCGTCTGCTCGACGATCTCGGCATCGAGCTCGTCGCGGCCGAGCGCGTCGAGCGCCTGCGCCCAGTCGATCGTCTCGGCGACGCCGGGCGGTTTCGCCAGGTCGAGCCCGCGCAGCCCGCGTACGAACCGGGCCGCCTGGGCGGCAAGCCGCTCCGGGATTCCCGGCACCCGCAGCACGACGATCTCGATCTCTCGCTCCAGCGCCGGATGCCCGATCCAGTGGAACAGGCACCGTCGCTTGAGTGCGTCGTGCAGTTCCCGCGTACGGTTGGAGGTGAGGATGACGCTCGGCCGGCGCCTGGCGGCGATGGTGCCGATCTCGGGGATCGTGATCTGGAAGTCGGAGAGCACCTCGAGCAGGAACGCCTCGAACTCCTCGTCGGCGCGGTCGATCTCGTCGATCAGCAGCACGACCGGCTCCTCGCTGTCGATCGCCTCGAGCAGCGGCCTCCGGATCAGGAACTCGGGGCCGAAGAGCTCCTCCTCGTGCACGGTGCCCTCCTGCGCCGCGCGGATGTGCAGGAGCTGGCGCGAGTAGTTCCACTCGTACACCGCGTGGGCAACGTCGAGGCCCTCGTAGCACTGGAGGCGGATCAGCCGCGCAGGCAGGGTCCGCGCGAGCGCCTTCGCCGCCTCGGTCTTGCCGACGCCGGCCTCGCCTTCGAGCAGAAGCGGCTTCTCGAGCCGGAGCGAGAGGAACAACGCCGTCGCCAGCCCGCGGTCCGGCAGGTAGTCGGCGCGGCGCAGTGAGCGCTCGAGGTCGTCGATCGTGGTGAAGGCCATCTAGATAACTCTAGTGACGCGTTGACTTCCGGCGCATCCAGGCGTACAAACGCTGCATGGCGACGCACGAGCTTCGCCTCCTGTCGCTGATCGACGTCTACGTCGAGTCGAGCTTCCTCGTTCTCGCGCGCAACATGGGCACCTCGGTGTGGGTGCACACCTGGGGGATCCTGATCCTGGGCAACCCGGCGGGGCCGATCCTTGTCGACACCGGCGCGCTGGAGCCCGGGATCATGGGGCGGCTCGGCATGCAGGGCCGAGTTGACGAGGACATGCAGCTCGAGAACGCCCTCGCCGCGCACGGCGTGGGGATCGACGAGGTCGCCGCCGTGCTGCACACGCATTGCCACATCGACCACGCCGGCCAGGACAGCCGCTTCCCGATGACGACGCCGGTGGTGATGAATCGCCGTGAGCTCGAGCATTCCGTGTCCGGGCTGATGGGCGCTCAGTATCCGCCCGAGTACGTGAAGCATCACGTCGACCGCCTGCACACGCCAGGAGCGCTCCGCCTGCTCGACCTCGAGCTGTCGGGGCCCGACCAGATCTTCGACGGCATCGTCTGCGAGGCAGCAGGCGGCCACACCGAGGGGTCGATGAACGTCCTGGTCGAGACCGCCCAGGGCACCGCGTGCATCTGCGGAGACGTGATCTATGACATCCAGAACCAGGTGGTCGACCGGTGGCACCAGACGCTGGCCTTCGAGCCACAGACGACGGGGAACCACAGCCTGACCAAGCGCTCCGAGAAAGCGGCGATCAAGAAGGCGCTGAACCACGACTTCGTCCTGCCCCTGCACGACTTTCCGGCAAGCGTCGAGGGCGGCCGGGTCGTCGCCCGTCTGAAACACGAGGTGCCCGGCCCGGAGTACGACGTCGCCGAGTTCGCGGCTGAGGTCGCGGAGCCGGTCGGCGCCGTCTAGCGCCGCAGATTCCCCGGTCCCTGGGTTCGGTACTGGCTCGCTAGGCTCGGGTAGCGTCAGTTCCCACGACAACCGAAAGGAACCTGCGATGGAACTGCCCGAGAACGTCCGCAAGCGCCTCGACGAGCCGAACTTCTGGCACCTGGCGACGGTGAATCCGGACGGATCGCCCCAATCGACCACCGTCTGGGTCGACGTACGCGACGGAAAGATCCTCGTCAACAGCGCGCTGGGCCGCAAGAAACCGCGGAACCTCGAGCGCGAGCCGCGCGTCGCGCTCTCGTGGCACGGGGCATCCGACGGCGGCTACGAGAGCTACGGGATCCAGGGGCGGGTCGTCGACACCTACACCGGCGACCAGGCCGAGGCGGACATCGACTCGCTGGCGCAGAAGTACATCGGACAGTCTCCGTATCCGTGGCGCAGTCCCGGCGAGCAGCGGATCAGCTTCCTGGTCGAGCCCACGCACGTCTTCAAGATGGGGGAGTAACTCGAGCGACGCGCTCGGCGCGCCCGTTCCGCTCACCGGTCGCTACGCCCTCCAGGGCCGGTCGATGCGGGTCGGTCTCGAGCTCTGGGCCCGGGACTCCGGGCGGGAACTCGTCGCCCTGGACGACGAGAGCAATTCGCAGGTCGCAATCAGGGTCCACGAGCAGCTCGTCGAGCAAGGCTTTAGCCCGGTTCTCGGTCCATACGGGAGCGACACGACTCGGGCGGTCGCACGCGCCCGGGAAGGCCGAGTCGTCTGGAACCACGGTGGAGCAGCGGACGACGTCCAGCGGCTGCCGGGTGTGGTCTCCGTGGCGAGTCCGGCGAGCTGCTACCTCGTGGCGCTCGCGCGAGCAGCGGTCGGGCTCGGTGCGGCGCGCCTCGCCGTCGTGACCGCCCCCGGCACCTTCGCTGCGCTCGCCGGGAAAGGCCTCGAACGGGAGGCCCCTGTTCTCGGCGTCGAGCTCGTCGGCGACTCGGCTGCCGCCGATTGCGTGCTCCTCTGCGGACCGGTCGAGTGGGAGGCGGACCGCTTTCGCGAGCTGGAACGTCGCGGGCTTCTCCTCGGCGGCATCTCGCCTGGTCTCCCGAACGCCCCGCGCGCCTGGCCGGACGGGACGCTCGCACCCGTCCAGTGGCATCCCGAGCTCGGAGGGCCGTCGGGGCTCGAAGACTATGTCGCAGCTCAGGCGTATGCGGCCGCGCTGATCGCCGAGCGCTGCCTCGCGCTCGACCCTGCGGATCCACTCTCGGCCGCCCGCTCACTCGCCGTCGACACGTTCTTCGGCCGCTTCCAGCTCGACGAAACCGGCCTCCAGAAAGGCCACCGGCTTTCTGTCGTCCGCTGGCGGCACGGCCACCAGACTCTCGTTCCAGCGGACTAGCCGGACAGCCGGTAGAACCGCCAGAAGTCGTTCTCGATCGGTAGCACCTCGAACTCGGCGAAGCCGGCCTGCTCCGCGTACGACCGTACAGTGCTCTCGCGCATCACCGTGCCGGTGCCCGCCGGATCCTCGCCGACCATGCCCACCGGCAGGCAGTGGAGGACGCTGAAGCCGTAGTACAGGCGCTCGACCTGGCCGGCGTCGAGCGAGAAGCGCTCTGCCGTCCGCTCGTCGGCGACGACCAGCGACCCGCCCTCGGCGAGCAGGCCGCGCAGGGCCTGCAGCACCTCGACCGGGTACGACATGTCGTGCAGCGCCTCGAAGACGGTGACGAGGTCATAGCGTTCGGAGAAGCCGGGGTCGGCGGCGTCGGCGTGGTGGAAGGTGACCCGGTCCTCGACGCCGCTCCCCGGGAGCAGCTCCCGGGCGCGGGCGATCGACGCCTCGTCCAGGTCGATCCCGTCGACGATCACCTTGGGATAGCCGCGCGCGATGGCGATCGACGACCGTCCGAGCCCGCAGGCGACGTCGGCGACCCGCGCAGGCGGATCGGCCTGGAGACGCTCGTGCACGTCGGGGACGGCTGGGAGCCACTCCGTCGCGAGCAGGCTCTCGAACATCGGCCGAGTGAAGCGCCCCTGGCACTCGTGGAGATCGGCGCCGTAGTCGGCATACGGAACGCCGCCGCCGGAGCGGAATGCCTCGATCAGCGCGTCGATCGGACGGACGCAGGCGACGATCCCCTGTGCCATCGGGGCGACGTAGTTGAGGCTGGTCTCGCCCAGCAGTGGCTCCTCGTGCTCCTCGGGAAGCGTGTACCGCCGCTCGCCGGGATCGGCGTCGGGGTCGTCCACCTCGAGTATCCCGCTCATCGCCTGCTGCTCGAGCCACTCCCTCGCGTACCGCTCGTGGATGCCGGCCGCCTCGGCGAGCTCCGCGGAGGTGCTCGACCCCCGATCTGCGAGCGCGCGGTACAGCCCGAGGCGGTCGCCGACGTAGACGGTGAGCAGATCGAATGCCCCCAGCGTCGCCTCGAAGAGACGTTCCACGAGCGCGTCGCGACGCTCGCCGGTGGTCGCGAGAGATGGCATGCCTGCCTCCTTCGACTCGAATTTCGCCGCGATCAGCCTACGACCGTTCCCTGTTTGACATCAAGGCCCGTATGACTGGAGAATCGGAACCGGTGGGCCTGAGCGACGTTTCGGTGCTGGTCCCAGCCTCGGCCGACGAGGCGGTCGACGCATTCGGCGACGGCGCGGACGTGACCGTCCTCGCAGGCGGAACGATCGTCATGCCCGAGCTGGCCTCCGGCCGGCTGCGCCCGAAGAGCGCGCTCCTGCTGGGGCGGGCGGGGCTCGCCGGGATCACACGCGCGAACGGCAAGGTGACGATCGGGGCGGTCACACCCGTCTCGGAGCTTGCGGACGCCGATGCGCCGCTCGCCCAGGCCGCCGAGCACGTGGCCGACATCGAGGTGCGCTCCCAGGCGACCGTCGGCGGCAACGTCTGCGCCGTCTCGTCCGACGACACCCCGCGGGGCGACCTCCAGGCAGCGCTGCTCGCGCTCGGCGCGACCGTTCGCTCGGCGGGCAAGGGCGGAGAGCGGAGCGAGCCGCTCGAGGACTTCCTCGCCGACGGCGACGGGAGACTCGTGCTCGACGTCTCCTACGACGACGTCCCACGCCAGGCCGGCTACGCCGCTATCTGGCGTCCGCACTCACACCACTACACGATCCTCGCCGTGGCGGCGGCGCGGAGGGACGGCGAAGTCCGGATTGCCGCCACCGGCGTCGCGCCGCGCGCGATCCTGCTCGACCCGGACGATCCGCTCGCCGGCCTCGAGCCGCGCGACGACGCGCTGGCCTCGACCTGGTACCGCACCCAGCTGCTCCCGCGCCTGGTCGCGCGAACACTCGCCCAACTCGAGGAGGCCGGATGAACCTGACCGTCAACGCCGTCGGCTACGAGGTCGAGAGCCACGGGCTGCGCCCGCTGCTCCACGTCCTGCGCGAAGAGCTCGGGATCACCAGCCCCAAGGCCGGCTGCCAGCAGGGCGGCTGCGGCACCTGCACGGTCCTCGTCGACGGCGAGCCGCGCCGGTCGTGCCTGCTGCCCGTCGCGGCGGTCGACGGCGCGGCGATCACGACGGTCGAAGGCCTCGGAACGCCCGAGCACCTCGCACCGGTGCAGGCGGCCTTCCACGAGCACTACGGCTCCCAGTGCGGCTTCTGTACGCCCGGCTTCCTGCTCGCGACGCATGCGCTGATCGAGCGCTCGCCGAAAGCGGATCGCGCGCAGATCGAGGAGGCCCTCGCGGGGCACGTCTGCCGCTGCACCGGGTACGTCAAGATCCTGGAGGCGGTCGAGTCGGCAGTTGGAGGTGCGGCATGAAGGCGGTCGGCGCACGGCTCCCCCGCTATGACGGCGTCGCGCACGTCACCGGGCGCACGCAGTTCGTCGACGACGTCCGCGTCCCGAACATGCTCTGGGCGAAGGCGCTCCGCTCTCCCGTCCACCACGCGGCGATCACGAAGATGGACACCAAGAAGGCCGAGGCGATGAGCGGCGTGCACGCGATCGTCACCTGGGAGGACGCCCCCCGCCTCGTCTACGGCCACCTGGAGGCGCTCGGCATTCCGGGCGACGAGCCGCTGCTCGCCAAGGACGAGGTCCGCTACAAGGGTCAGCCGATCGCGCTCGTCGCGGCTGAGGACGAGGAGACAGCCCAGCTCGCGACCGAGGCGATCGAGATCGACTTCGAAGAACGACCTGCGCTTTTCGACGTCCGCAAGGCCGCCGACCCGGACGCCCCGCAGATCCACCACTGGGGCAACTGGTACCCCCATTTCGAGGCCGAGATGGACGTCCGCCAGATCCGGAAGGGGTCGATCGACGAGGCGTTCGACAAGGCGGACGTGATCGTCTCGGGGGTCTACCGCCCTGCTGCGATCGAGCAGGTGCCGATGGAGACCCAGATCGCGCTCGCGGTGCCAGAGCCGAACGGCCGTCTGACCATCTACTCGTGCACGCAGGCGCTCTACTTCTCGATGGGCGTCGTCGCGGCGCACCTCGAATGGCCGCTGAACAGGCTCAAGTTCGTCGGCGGCACCGTCGGCGGCGGCTTCGGCGGCAAGGTCGACACCGCAGCGGAGACGGTCTCGGCGCTGGCCGCGCTGAAGGCCGGTCGCCCCGTGAAGTGGCGGTGGACGCGCGAGGAGGAGTTCCTCTGCTCGTCCACCCGCGCGCCGTGGCACATGGAGATCGCCGACGCGGTCACGAAGGACGGCTGGATCCTCGGCCGGAAGATGCTGACCCTCCACGATTCCGGTGCGTACGCGCGCTTCTCGCCGTACGGCGTGACGAAGCACAGCTTTCACCACACCGGCGCGTACACGATCCCGAACCTCCACTTCGACGGCTACGTCGTCTTCACGAACCGCGTGCCGACGACGGCGATGCGGGGCTTCGGCGTCACGTCGGTCTCGTTCGCGACCGAGACGCACGTCAGCCGGGTGGCCGAGGTGCTCGGGATGGACCCGTTCGAGCTCCGGCTGAAGAACGCGAACCGCATCGGCGACACGTCGCCGAACGGGATCGCGTACACCGACCCGTCGACCGTGCCGACGATCCAGGCGATCGCCGACGCGGTCGGCCACGAGCTGCCCGCGGACTACCGGAGGATGACCCGCGATACGCGGGAGGGCGGTCTCCTCCCCGAGCACCTCGTAGCGCAGGTCGGGGAGGTGGACCACTGATGGCGAAGCACGTAGGCAGGGGGATCTCCGCGATCGAGTACCCGACCGGAATGAACCAGAACGGCGACCCGTCGCAGGCGTGGATCAAGATCAAGCCGGACGGCCGGGTCGACGTCTTCTCCGGCACCTCCGACATCGGCAACGGCTCGAAGACGATCCAGAGCCAGATCGTCGCCGAAACGCTCGGCGTCCCCTACGACTGGATCACCTACGACAACTCGAACACCGATTCGTCGCCCGTCTGCACCGGCACGTTCGCATCGCGCGCGACCTTCGTCGCCGGGAAGGCGGTCGAGAAGGCGGCGCTCTCTGCGAAGCAGAAGCTGCTCGAGATCGCGGCCAAGGAGCTCGAGATCGCGCCGGACGACCTCGAGGTGGTCGACGGCGAGGTGATCGCGAAGGGCGCGCCGCAGAAGAAGATCGGCGTCCCCGATGTAGCGGCCGCGGCGACCTGGACGTACGGCGAGCTGATCACCGGCACGGGTGCGCACCTGAACCCCTACGCGGCGATCGTCGAGCCCGAGACGGGGAAGGTGGACAGCCCGCCGCATGCGGCGATCTCGTACGCCGCCTGTGCCGCAGAGGTCGAGGTCGACGACGAGACCGGCGAGGTTCGCGTCGAGCACCTCTGGCAGTGCTTCGACGTCGGCCGGGCGATCAACCCGACGCTGGTCGAGGGCCAGATCCAGGGCGGCGCGTTGATGGGTCTCGGCCTGGGCGTGCTCGAGGAGTGCTACCCCTACTACCCGAGCCCGGAGCACCGCGGCGGCGAGTTCGGCTCGTACCTCGCTCCCGGTATCAAGGGACTGCCGAAGATCGACACGATCATCCTCGAGAACCCTTCCGAGGCCGGCCCGTACGGCGCGAAGGGGATCAGCGAGATGGCGAACAACCCGCAGCCGCCGGCGATCGCCGCGGCGGTCTACGACGCTGTGGGGGTCTGGGTGACCGAGCTGCCGGTCACGCCGGAGCGGGTACTGCGCGCGTTGGCGACGAAGGACCAAGGCCCTCGCCGGGAGGGCAAGTGGGTCGTCTTCGACGAGGACATCTCCGTCAACACGGTTGCCGCCGAGGGGTCGCGCTTCCACTTCCCCGTCGGCGACGGTGCCTGACTCCTCCTTCGGCAGCTGGAACGGCGTCGAGCTCTTCGAGTTCGCCAAGGGGGTGCGCATCCACGCCGCCGGCGGCGAGCAGGTGCTCGTCTGCCGGGTCAACTACGAGCCTGGCTTCGGCGTGGGCACGCATTCGCACGAGCACACCGAGCAGGTGATGGTCGTCACCGAAGGCGAGCTGGAACTGACCGTCGACGGCGAGACCCGCACGTTGAAGGCCGGCGACTGGGCGGTGATCAACCGCGGTGTGGAGCACGCCGTCCGGACGGAGCACGGCGCCCAGTTCTTCGAAGCGCTCTCGCCGGTCCCGCTCGACCATGTCCCCGACCCCGGGCGCGACCTCGTGCTCGGCCCGGACGGGGGTTCGCAGCACGTCGACGCATAGCTGCGGCGGCGAGGCCCGGTGGGGCGGATGACCGGGCCGCGACGCGAAGGGCCAGCCGAGCCCGAATGATTCACGCAATCGGCACGAATCGGTTGCAGACACGTCCAGAGATTCGCGATAGCCTCGTCGTCAGAGGGCGGCGGGACGGCACCCCGCCCTTGGGTGGGGGGTCGGGCACTCCACCACAGAGTTGTCTTTATCACTGCATAGCTCTCTCTAGCGACAGTACGGCTCGTGCAGCTGAGTTGGGTTATGCCTGAGCTTCGCGTACTGGCTTGCGGAGTCGAGCTGGCTCCGCGACGCTGACGGGGTGGAGGCGGAGATCCGGTATGTGCGGAGCGGCGGGGTGGCGATCGCCTACCAAGTCGTGGGCGAGGGTGAGCGGGACCTCGTCTTCGTCCCCGACTACTGCTCGAACCTCGTGTACGGGTGGGAGTCCCGGTACTGGCGGCCGTTCTACGAGCGGCTGGCCGAGTCGTTTCGGTTGATCCTGTTCGACAAGCGCGGCACGGGCTTGTCCGACCGGGGTGGCTCGTTTCCGACCCTGGAGACGCGGATGGAGGACGTGCGCGCGGTGATGGGCGCCGTCGACTCGGAGCGGGCGCTGATCTTCGGTTCGCACGAGGGCTGTCTGATGGCGACCCTGTTCGCGGCGACCTACCCAGAGGAGACGGCTGCGCTCGCGCTCTTCCATCCACCCTTGCTCTCGATCGCCGGCGCCGGCCAGGTCGATGAGCCGACGCTGCTCGACACCCGCGAGCGCTGGGGCACGCGGGAGCTGTGCGACGAGATCCTGCAGCTCGTCTGCCCGACGTTGGCGGCGAGCAAGGAGGGGCGTCGCTGGTTCGCGAACTGGCTGCGGGTCGGCGCGAGCCCGGCGATGGGCTACGAGCTCAACCGTGCGTTCGCCGAGACCGATCTGACCGAGGTATACGCAGCCGTGCGGGCTCCAACGCTGGTGCTCTACCGGGAGGCGTTGCCGCCGACCACCCCGGACGAATCACGCGGCGTCGCCGCACTGATCCCGCATGCACACGCAATGAGGGTGTCCGGGAGCGATTACTGGGGCGTCTTCCTCTCCCTCGACATCGTCGACGAGCTCGAGCGCCTCGCCGCCGGGGAGGCCGCGCCGACAGTTCCGGAGAGCGTGCTGACGACGCTGCTGTTCACCGACATCGTCGGATCGAGCGGGCTCGCGACCGAGATCGGCGACCGCGCCTGGCGCGACCTGCTCGCTCGCCACCACGCCTCGGTCCGGCGTCAGCTCGCCCGCTTCCACGGCGACGAGCGCGACACCGCCGGCGACGGCTTCTTCGCGACCTTCGACGGGCCGGCGCGGGCGATCCGCTGCGCGCAGACGATCGTCTCGGCCGTCGCCGAACTCGGCCTCGACCTGCGTGCCGGCCTGCACACCGGCGAGTGCCAGCTCCACGACGGCAAGCTCGCAGGGATCGCGGTCAGCATCGGCGCGCGCGTGGCCGCCGAGGCCGGAGCCGGCGAGGTCGTCGTCTCGAGCACGGTGAAGGACCTCGTGGCGGGATCGGGGATCGAGTTCGAAGAGCTCGGCGCGAGTGCGCTCAAGGGCGTCCCCGGAGAGTGGAGG
>JBKOVQ010000021.1:0-12874 GCA_046723985.1 Actinomycetota bacterium
GGGGGGGGGGGGGCGCCTCTTTGCCTTTTCAACCACCCCCGCCCGCCCCGCCCCTTGCCTCGTGGTGATTCGCTGCTTGCAGGCAGGCTTCGGGAAAGACGGTCCTAGTGGTGCGGCGGTCGTTTCGCCGCGTGATGGCGCTGGCCGGGTTCCGTGGTGCTCCTGCTCGGTGTCGCCAGGCTGGCCCTTTGCCTGCGGCGTCCGTTGCGCTCCCGCAGGGCCACGGCCGGGCCGGTGTCGCTTGGGCTGTGAGGTCGCCACCCGTCGCGGCGCTCAATAGGCGGCCCCGCGAGGGTCGAGGTGTGCGCGTTCAGTGCGCGGGCCGCAGGAGAGAAGGGGCGACCGCCGCGCGGATTAGGCTTCTTTGCGGGCCTTTCTAGAACGGGAGCGACGGGACTCGAACCCGCGACCTCCGGCGTGACAGGCCGGCGTTCTAACCAGCTGAACTACGCCCCCGAGGGCAGGACAGTCTAGCCGCGGGCCTCTCCGTTCGGAGGAGTCACGTCCATCGAGGATGCCGATCCGCATGTTCCTCGGCCTGCCTGCTGCGCAGCTGCGTGAAGCCACGTTCGCCCGCGTCGGGGCGATCGTCGGGGAGCAGGCGTTGATCGCCGCCTACGAGGCTTGGGGTCGTGCTGCCGGGCGCGTACACGGCATCGAGCAGCCGGCCGATGCCGAATTCCGACCCGTCCCCGTCTGCCAGTGTCGGCGTCCAATTCGGATCGACGCTGAGGAACGACTCGGGGTCAGCCCTGACGATCCCGATCAGCACGTTGGCGACGATGCCGCCGCCCACCGGACCGAGAAGGTCGCCGTCTCCTCGGACGTCGGCCTCACGGAGGACGTAGAACCAGAGCGGCGTTTCGCCGTCCCAGCCATGGGTCGCGAGCCCGACCTGGTCGGCGGTAAGCGGCTCGGCACCGATCGCGCCGGCGACCGACTCGCCGGAGGGCAAGCCGATCGCGCGCCCGCGCTGGAGGTCGCGGGAGGCGAGCGAATCTCGTGCGCGATGAACTGGCCGAACACTGGCCAACCGGCCGCCTCGAGGCCGTCGATGGCGTCGTCGTCCTCACCCGTGCCACACGCGGCGCCTGCGAGACCGAGTGCGAGCAGCCGCTCGTCGTCGGCCGCCAGCGCCGGCAGGTCGGGGAACATCCTTCGTTAGCGGCCCTCGAATCCGACCAGCGGCGCGTCGACCGGGCGGGGAGGCGCTAGGCAGTGGTCTCGAGCGAAGGGCATCGGCCTCACGCTAGTCGAGGCCGCAGAGGCTGCGTCGGACGCGGCCCTGCGACCCGCCGCTAGAGGCGTCCGCCGTCCACGTAAAGCACCTGGCCTGTGACGTACGAGGCATCGTCCGAGCAGAGAAACGCGATCACGCTGGCGATGTCCTCCGGCTCACCGACCCGCTTGAGGGCGGTGGTCTCGGCGCCCATCTTCTGGAAGTCCTCGAAGTCGACCCCGATCCGCTCCGCCGTCTGTCGGGTCATCGCGGTCGAGACGAAACCGGGGGCGACGCAGTTGACGTTGATCGCGAAGCGGCCGAGCTCGATCGCGAGGGTCTTCGTCATCGCCTGGATGCCGGCCTTCGCCGCCGAGTAGTTGAGCTGGCCTCGGTTGCCGAGCGCTGAGACGGAGGAGATCAGCACCATCTTCCCGCCGCCGTGCTGGGTCATGTGTGCCTGCGCCGCCTGTGTCGCGAGGAACGTTCCGCGCAGGTGCGTGGCAATGACGGCATCCCAGTCGTCGTCGGTCATCCGGTAGACGAGGTTGTCGCGGATGATCCCGGCGCAGGTGACGAGAATGTCGAGGCCGCCGAGCTCCTCGACCGCGCGCGCGACAGCAGCCTCGACCGCGGCGCGGTCGGTCACGTTCGTCTCGAGCTGGAGGCCCGGCGCATCGTCGTCGAAGGCGAGGTCGGCCACGGCAACCTTGGCGCCTTCAGAGGCGAATCGGGCCGCGGTTGCCTTGCCGATCCCCCGCCCGCCGCCGGTGACCAGCGCGACATTTCCCTCGAACCGATTCACGTGCGTAGCCTATTCGGCCGTGCACGAGAAGCGCATCGAGATCCGCTGGCGCGACCTCGACGCCTATCAACACGTCAATCAGGCCGTCTACCTCACATATCTGGAGGAAACGCTCGACGACTGGATCCGCGCGGTGCTCGACCTCGGCGAAGGCGAGGTCTGGCACTACGTGGCCGCCCACGTATCGATCGACTACCGCAACGAGCTGCGCCTCGATGACCGCCAGGCGATCGGCAGCGTCCGGCTTGAACGAGTGGGGGCGAAGAGCGTCACCGCACGCGCAGACCTGCGTGCCCCGGACGGCCGGGTCGCAGCGGAGGCGAAACTGGTGATCGTCTCCCGCGACCCGGAGACGGGCAGGTCACAGCCGTTGAGCGATCGCGAGCGTGCGGCGTTCGAGGCCGTGCGCCAGGATTGAGAGTCACTCTCGTTCTCGGCATGAGAGTGATAGTGATTCTCGCGGCCGCGGTCGCCGTGGTGGCGCTAGCCGCGACATGCGTGAGCGCCGGAGCACGCGCGGCCGGACCGTTGGCGAGAGCGGAGGCGGCGGGCCTCGCCGGCGCGCCGCCGGCGTTGACCGATCCGCACCCCTGCCCGGACCTTGGCGGTTTCACGTGCTCGACACTGAGTGTTCCGCTCGATCGAAGCCGACGCGTCCCGGGCACGCTGAAGCTGAACGTCGCCGCGTCTGACAACGTCCGCGCCGACCGCGGCGTGCTCCTGTTCCTGACCGGCGGTCCTGGACAGCCGGGGCTTCCGTCGGTTGCTCGGATCGCGACGCGGCTCACCCGAGTACTTCCCGCCTACCGGCTCGTGGTGGTCGACCAGCGCGGGACGGGTGGAACCGCAATCAGGTGCCCGCGGCTTCAGGCGGAAGTGGGAACCTCGGACATCGCCGCGCCGACGTCTAGCGCGGTCCGCGACTGCGCAGGCCGACTAGGCGCCACACGCGGCTTCTACTCCACCCGCGAAACGGTCGCCGACCTCGATGCGCTCCGACGCGCGCTCGGGGTGTCCACGTGGACGATCGACGGCGTCTCGTACGGCACGCTCGTCGCCGAGCGCTACGCCCTCGCCCACCCGAAGAACGTCAGAGCGCTCGTCCTCGACTCGGTTCTGCCGCACTCGGACCCGCAGGCGGACGACGCCCTCTACCTGACCAGTCTGCGTGCGACCGCGCGTGTTCTCCGTGTCGCCTGCGCGGACGGCCAGTGCGGGTTCGACCCCGCCGAGGACCTCGCATGGCTCGTCCGCCATGGCGTAGGCGGGGTGAAGCTCTTCGACACGATCGTTACCTACGAGTTCGCCGACCCTGACTACACGGCGGTGCTCTCGGACCTGCACGCGGCGAGGCAGCACGACCCGAATCCGCTCCTCGGCCTCGAGTGGAACGTCCACCAGGCAGCCGGGGCGCCGCCCGAGCTGTTCAGCGCCGGGTTGCACGCGGCTACGCTCTGCGCCGACCTGCGTCTGCCCTGGTCGTCGACGACCCCGCTGGGCGCTCGGCCGGCGCTGCTCGCGCGCCGGCTTGCATCCCTCTCCGACGGCGCCTTCTGGCCGTTTACGCGGGCGACGGCGGCCCGAAACGGTCTGATCACGACCTGCCTTGCGTGGCCGCCGATACCGGCCGTCGCGAGCCCCCCGCGCGCCTCTAAGCTCCCGTCCGTGCCCGTCCTGCTCGTCAACGGCGACCGCGACCTCTCGACGCCGCTCGAATGGGCGCGCGAGGAGGCACGCCTGGCCCCGCGCGGCAAGCTCGTGGTCGTGCACGGGGCGTCGCACTCGGTGCAGAGCCGGGAGCGGGGAACCGCAGGACGCGCGGCGGTCGAGGCGTTTCTGCTCGGGCCGGCGACCGCATGAGAGACGAAGCCGAGCACAAGGGCGGCAGCGGAGCTGGCGGCCTTGGTGCGAGGCGAAGTCGTGACCCCGAAGGCGTCAACGTGCGTGAGTACCTGGAGGCGATCCTCCGGGGCGACGCTCCCCCGCCTCCCGTCGCCGAGCTGCTCGGCATCAGGCTCGTCTCGGTCGAGGCCGGCGAGTGTGTCTTCGAGATGGAGGCGCGACCCGAGCACGCGAATCCGATGGGCACCGTACAGGGCGGCGTGATCTGCGCACTCGCCGACTCAGCGATGGGCCTGGCGTATGCATCACGGCTCGGCGAGGGGGAGTCATTCACCACGCTGGAACTGAAGACGAACTACCTGCGCCAGGTGACCGACGGCACGCTCGTCGCCACGGGCCGCGTGGTGCACGCAGGTCGCACGATCGGCCTGACCACGTGCGACGTCGCCGACGGCGAGGGCCGCAAGATCGCCCACGCGACCAGCACCTGCATGACCCTGCGCGAACAGCGTTAGATTCGAGCCGTGCAGCTGCGCGACTCTCCCAAAGAGGCCGCCTTTCGCCAAGAAGTCCGGGCCTGGATCGCCGCCAACCTTCCCGACGGCCTCCGCGGCCGGCGCGGCGGCGCCGCCCGCTTCGAGGAGTGGGGGCATGAGTGGAGCCGCAAGCTTGGCGAGGCCGGGTACGCAGCGCTGACGTGGCCGAAGGAGTACGGAGGCGGCGGAGCTCCGTACTCGCACCAGGCGATCCTGCTCGAGGAATTGGCGAAGGCGCAGGCGCCCGGTCACATCGGCGTCATCGGCCTCGGGATGGCGGGGCCTACGATCATCGTCCACGGCACGGACGAGCAGAAGGCGCGCTACCTGCCGAAGATCCTCTCCGCCGAAGAGATCTGGTGTCAGGGCTTCTCCGAGCCCGGTGCCGGGTCGGACCTGGCCTCGGTCCGCACGCGCTCGGAGCGGCGCGACAGGCACTACGTCGTCAACGGCCAGAAGGTCTGGTCGTCGTACGCCCACCTCGCCGACTGGTGCCTGCTGATCACGCTCAGCGATCCGGACGCGCCGCGTTACCAGGGGCTGACGTATCTGCTCGTCGACATGCACTCGTCCGGTGTCGAGGTGCGGCCGCTGACGCAGATCACGGGGGAAGCCGAGTTCAACGAAATCTTCTTCCAGGACGTCGAGGTGCCGGTCGAGAACGTGATCGGCGAGCCGGGACAGGGCTGGCAGGTGGCGATGACGACCCTGATGCACGAGCGGGCGGCGCTCGGGTTCGCGCTGTCCGGGGCGTTCGAGGTCGCGGTCGGCAAGCTGCTCGAGCTCGCTCGCGGCCGCGCGCTCGACGGCCGGCTCCGCGATCTGATCGCCCAGACCTGGATCGAGCTCCAGGCGCTCAAGTGGACGAACTACAGGGCGCTGACGCGGCTGGTCGAGACCGGCGCGCCCGGCCCGGAGGCATCGATCCCGAAGCTGCACTGGTCGGAGGCGAACCAGCGCCTCGGCAAGCTCGCGCTCGAGCTGCTCGGTCCCGAGGCACAGGTCATGGACGATGACGGCTACTGGCAGTGGCTCCAGCTGCGCAGCCGTGGCAACACGATCGAGGCCGGCACCTCCGAGATCCTCCGCAACATCGTCGCCGAGCGAGTGCTCGGTCTCCCCAAGGGGCGCTGAGCCTTGCACTTCGCGTTCACGCCGGAGCAGGAGGCGCTGCGCGCGGAGGCGCGACGCTGGCTGGACGAGCACTACCCGCCCGAGCGCGTCGCCCAGCTCGCCGACTCGGACGCCGGCTGGGACCCCGCGTCGTGGAGCGAGCTGGCGGAGTTGGGCTGGCTCGGGGTCTCTGTCGCCGAGGAGGAAGGTGGCGCGGGGCTCGGCTTCCTCGAGGAGGCGGTGCTGCTCGAGGAGCTCGGTCGAGCGTTGTATCCGGGGCCGTACTTCTCGACGATCGCATTGGCGCTGCCGGCGATCGGACCCGACGACCGCGCAAACGTCGCGGCCGGCGAGGCCCGGTGGTCGGCGCAGGTCGACGGCCTCGTCCCGGATCTCGCGCTCGTCGACCGCGTGCTCACCGGCGAAGGGGGAGTGGACGCCGTTGGCGAGTCCGTGGAGACGATGGACGCGACGCGCCGCCTTGGTCGTCTTGCCCCCGCCGATGGTAGTGATAGTGATTCTCAATCGGCGGGCGACGCGCCGCTCGACCGGCCGCGGCTGCGCGCCGCGCTGGCGCTGGAGGCGGTCGGAGTCGCGCAGCGAGCCTTGGACTGGGGAGTCGAGCACGCGAAGGAACGGCAGCAGTTCGGCAAGTCGATCGGCGTCTACCAGGCGGTTTCGCACTCACTCGTTGACGCGTTCATGGCGACCGAGCTGGCGCGGTCGCTCGCCTACTGGGCGGCGTGGTGCGTCGCCGAGGACGACGACCAGGCTCCCGCGGCCGCCGCGGCGGCGGCGGCGTACGCGGCCGAGGCTGCTGTGTCGGCCTGCGAGCGAGCGATCCAGGTGCACGGCGGGATCGGCTTCACCTGGGAGCATCCGTTGCACCGCTTCTACACGCGCGCGCAATGGCTCCAGGCGTTCGACGGCTTCCCCGCCAGGCAGCGGGCGGAGAACGCGGCTGAGCTCCTCCCGTAGACGCTCCGTCCTGATCACCGGTGCCTCTTCCGGGATCGGCGCCGCCTGCGCGAGGCGGCTGGCTGCCCGCGGGTGGGACGTATACGCGGGCGTGCGAACACCCGGCGACGCGCCGGACGAGACGACGGAGTTGATCCTCGACGTCACCGACCCGCCGACGCTCTCGTTCGAGCGACTCGATGCGCTCGTCAACAACGCCGGGATCGGAGTCGCCGCGCCGCTCGAGGACCTGCCGCCGGAGGAGCTCCGCCGGCAGCTCGAGGTGAACGTCGTCGGCCAGTTGGCGGTCACGCAGGCGGTGCTGCCTGCGCTCCGCGCGGCGCGCGGGCGCATCGTGATCATGGGCTCGATCGGCGGCCGCAGCGCGCTCCCCTTCCTCGGAGGCTATGCGATGACGAAGTTCGCCCTCGAGGCGATGGCCGACTCTCTGCGGCTGGAGCTGGCCGCGGACGGGATCGAGGTTGCGCTCGTCGAGCCGGGGAACATCGCGACGGCGATCTGGACGAAGCCGCAGCCGCTGGCAGACCGCGTCTCCGAGCGCTACCGAGTGCGAATCGACCGGTTCCGGAAGGTCGCCGCCGCCCGGTCGTGCAAAGCGGCACCCACGGAGCTGGTCGCCGAGGCGGTCGAGGACGCGCTCACCGCCTCCCGGCCAAAGACGCGGTACATCGTCGGCCGTGACGCGAGGGTTCGCGCCGCGATCGAGCACCTGCCGGATCGGCTGCGCGACCGCGTGTACCGGCGCGCGTTGCTCGGCGGCTGAGCGTCTCGTACGATCAACACGTGCGCGGCCAGATGATGGACTTCCAGCTGACGCTGCCGCACCTGCTTCGGCGTGCGGAGACGTACTTCGGGGACAAGGAGGTCGTCACCCGCCTCCCCGACAAGAGCTTCCACCGGTACGGCTACCGCGACCTGACGCGGCGCGCGAAGCAGTTGTCGGTCGCGCTCAAGGGCATCGGCCTGGAGCGGGGCGACCGCGTAGCCACCCTCTGCTGGAACCACTACCAGCACATGGAGTGCTACCTGGGAATCCCGTGCGGCGGGTTCACACTGCACACGCTCAACATCCGGCTGCACCCGAACGACCTCGCCTACATCGCTGCGCACGCAGGCGACCGAGTGGTCGTCGTCGACCGCAGCCTCGTCCCGTTGCTGGAGCAGTTTCGCGATCAGACCTCGATCGAGCACGTGTTCGTGGTCGAGGACGCCTACGAGGAGTTGCTCGCCGGCGCGTCCGCCGACGACTGGCGCGACCCCAAGCTCGACGAGAACGAGGCGGCTGCGATGTGCTACACGAGCGGCACGACCGGGCGGCCAAAAGGCGTCGTCTACTCGCACCGCTCGACGATCCTGCACACGCTCGGCGTCGGCGCCGCCAACCCGCTGGGAATCGCCGTCTACGAGGGCGACGTGATCCTGCCCGTCGTCCCGATGTTCCACGCCAACGCCTGGGGATACCCCTACTTGGCGACGATGTTCGGCGCGAAGATCGTCTACCCGGGACCGCATCTCGACCCCGAATCGCTGCTCGACGACTTCGTGCACGAGCGCGTGACGTGGGCGGCCGGCGTGCCGACGATCTGGATGGGGATCCTGGCCACGCTGGACGCGAATCCGGGTCGTTGGGATCTCTCCCATATGAAGGGGATGCTCGTCGGCGGTTCGGCGGTGCCGCGGGCGATGATCGCCGCGTTCAAGCAACGCCACGGACTCGAGATCGTGCACGGCTGGGGGATGACCGAGACCTCCCCGGTCGCCTCGGAGGCCGCGCTCCCCGGTGACCTGGCCGAGGCGGACGAGGAGACGAAGTTCGACTACATCGCGCTCCAGGGACTCCCGCTGCCGCTCGTCGAGTTGCGTGCTCGTGACGCAGACGGCAACGAGATCCCATGGGACGACGAGACCATGGGCGAACTGGAGATCCGCGGGCCGTGGGTCGCGTCCGGTTACTACGACACGCCCGAGCAGGCCGAGCGCTGGACCGAGGACGGCTGGTTCAAGACCGGCGACATCGTTTCGATCCACCCGCGCGGGCACATCCACATCCAGGACCGCTCCAAGGACGTGATCAAGTCAGGCGGCGAGTGGATCAGCTCGGTCGCGCTCGAGAACGCGCTGATGGGGCACCCGGCGATCGCGGAGGCGGCGGTGATCGCCGTCCCACACGAGAAATGGGACGAGCGCCCGCTCGCCGTCTGCGTCGTGCGGGAGGGCGAGAACGTGGCGCCCGAGGAGTTGCGCGACTTCCTCGCGCCCGACTTCGCGAAGTGGTGGCTGCCGGACGCATTCGTGTTCGTCGACGAGATCCCGAAGACCGCCGTCGGCAAGTTCCGCAAGACGGCGTTGCGCGAGATGTTCCCGACCGCGCCCGCCGACGCGCCGGCGCGCGAGCCGGCGGCGTCCTGAAGGCCGTCCTCCTGCGCGAGCTCGGTGGGCCGGACCGGCTCGAACTCGCCGACGTTCCGGAGCCCGAGGGCGAATCCGTCGTAGAGGTGCGCGCCGCGGGCGTGAATTTCATGGACGTGCTGATCCGCCGCGGCACCTATCCGGCGCCGCCCCAGCTGCCGGCGATCCTCGGCGGAGAGATCGCCGGTGAGCTCGACGGTCGGCGGGTTATGGCACTGCCGCGCGGCGGCGGATATGCGGAGCGCGTCGCGGCCGACTGGGTCATGCCGTTGCCGGAGGGCTCGACCTTCGCGGAGGGCGCAGCGTTCCTGATGACGTTCCTCACCGCCTGGATCCCGCTCGCCCGCCAGGCCCGAGTCGAGCCGGGTTCGACCGTGCTCGTCCATGCCGCTGCCGGTGGGGTGGGGACCGCAGCGGTCCAGCTGGCGCGGCATCTAGGCGCCCGCGTGGTCGCGACCGCCGGCTCGGAGGAGAAGCGAGCGTTCGCGGTCGACCTCGGTGCCGAGGAGGCATACGGATACGACGAGTTCGGAGGCGCCGTTCGGGCCGACGTGGTCGTCGATCCGGTCGGCGGCGACTTCTTCGCCGATTCGCTGAAGACGCTCGCACCGCTGGGGACGCTGATCGCGATCGGCTACGCGGGCGGTCCTTGGGCGACGCTCGACCCGGCGCTCCTGGTCGGACGGAACGTCTCGGTGGCCGGCTTCTACCTCGGCCGCCTGATGGCGCTCGCACCGGACGTCGTGCACGCGGCGGCGAAGGAGCTCGTCGGACTCTGGACGCAGGGGGCGATCCGACCCGTCGTCGGCTCCGAGTTCCCGCTCGCCGAGGCAGCTGCGGCGCACGAGCTGATCGAGGGACGCGGCCACGTCGGGAAGGTCGTCCTTGTTCCGTAGCGCGCTCGTCACCGGTGGTGCGTCGGGGATCGGCGCCGAGGCGGTCGCGTTGCTCGAAGGAGAAGGCTGCGACGTTCTCTCCCTCGACCTGGTCAGCGGCTTCGACGTGGCCGACGCGGCGGCCTGGGAGCAGGTCGGCGCGGTCGACTTCGCCTTCCTCAACGCCGGCGTCTCGACCGGGGTGAGCGAGATCGCCGCGCTGGACGACGAGCGCTACCGCCGTGCGCTCGGCGCGAACGTCGACGGCGTCGTGTTCGGCGCACGGAGGATGGCCCAGGTGATGGAACCGGGCTCCGCGATCGTCGCCACCGCATCGCTCGCGGGCCTGGTGGCGATGCCGCTTGACCCGATCTATACGCTGACCAAGCACGCCGTCGTCGGCTTCGCACGCGCAGTCGCGCCGCAGCTCCTCGCGCGCGGGATCACGATCAACGCGGTCTGTCCGGGGTTTGCGGACACGCCGATCCTCGACATGGAGATGCGCGAGTGGGTGGCCGGGCAGTCGATTCCGCTCATTCCGCCAGAGACCGTGGCCGGCGCCGCGCTGGCGGCGGCGCGCTCGGGCGAGACCGGACGGGCGTGGGTCGTCCAACCGGGCCGCGAGCCGTTGGTCTACGAGTTCCGCGGGGTACCGGGGCCTCGATGAGCGTCTACCGGACACGTCCCGAGCGGTTCGAGGGCTTGCCCGACTTCCCGTTCGAGCCTCGGTATCTCGACCAGGACGGCCTACGGATGCACTACCTCGACGAGGGCGAGGGCGAGCCGGTGCTGTGCCTGCACGGCGAGCCGACGTGGTCGTTCCTGTACCGGAAGATGATCCCGAGCCTTGCGCGGGTCGCGAGGGTGGTCGCGCCGGACTACTTCGGCTTCGGCCGGTCGGACAAGCCGACCGACTTCGGCTGGTACACGTTCGATCGCCAGTGCGGGTCGATCGCGCGGCTGGTCGAGGAGCTCGACCTGCGCGGGGTCACCCTGGTGGTGCAGGACTGGGGCGGCCCGATCGGGCTGCGGCTTGCGGTGGAGCAGCCGGAGCGGGTCGCGCGGCTCGTGATCCTCAACACCGGCGTCGGCGGCGGGCGCCCGCCGAGCGAAGCCTGGCTTCGGTTCCGCGAGCTCGTCCGCAGGGCGGGCAGCGAGTTCCAGCCCGGGCGGTTGATCCGGAGGAGCGCAGTTCGGGGTCTGCCCGACGACGTTGTTGCCGCATACGACGCGCCGTTTCCTACGCCGGAGTCGAAGGCGGGAGCGCTGGCGTTCCCGGAGCTGGTTCCGACCGAGCCGGAGCATCCGAACACGGCGCCGCTGCTCGCGATCCGGGATGCGCTGAGGTGGTGGGACAGGCCGGCACTCGTGCTGTTCGGCGACTCCGATCCGATCTTTGCCCCCGAGGTCGCCGACGCGATTGCGCGCCTGATTCCGGGTGCGCTGCCCGCCGAGATAGTCCCGAATGCCGGCCACTTCGTGCAGGAGGACGCGGGCGAGGAGGTCGCGGCGCGGATCGTGGAGTTCCTGGCGTCATGATCGTCGAGCGCGAACTCAGGGCCGAGTTCGGCGAAGCGGTGCTGGACGGTGCGCCGGCCGAGTACCTGACCGATTTCACACGTGCGCCGGGCGACGCCGACGCCGTCGTCCTGCCCCGGAGTGCCGACGAAGTCGCCGCGGTGCTCGCGTGGTGCTACGAGCGCGACGTTCCGATCGTGCCGCGCGGCGGCGGAACAGGCGCGGCTGCGGGCGCGGTGCCCCACGGCGGCGTCGTGATGGCGGTCGACAGGCTTGACCGGGTGCGGTCGTTCGAGCCCGAGCTGTGGCGGATTCACGTCGAGGCCGGAGTCCCGACCGGTCGGCTGAAGCAGGTGGTCCGCGAGAGCGGCCTGATGTTCGCCCCCGACCCGGGCGCACCGGAGCAGTCGCAGATCGGCGGCAACATCGCGACAAACGCCGGTGGGCCGCACGCGTTCAAGTACGGCGTCGTCGGCGACTGGGTCACCGGCCTCGAGGCGGCGCTGCCGCCGGGCGAGCTCGTGACCGTCGGCGGCCCGATTCGCAAGGACGTCGCAGGCTACGACCTCAAGCGCCTGCTCGTTGGCTCGGAGGGAACGCTCGGGATCCTCACCGCCGCCTGGCTGAAGCTCCTGCCCGCGCCCGAGGTGGTCCTCCCAGTCGCAGTCTTCCACCGTGGCACGCGCGAGGGGTGCGCGGCGCTGTTGCGCGTGGTCGGAAGCGGCGTGGTCGCCGCTGCGCTGGACGTTCTCGACGCCGAGACGCTCGCCTGCGGAGCAGCTTCCTTCCCGGGCGGCGTGCCCGACGGGGCGGGGTTCGTGCTGCTCGCAGAGGCGGACGGCTCTCGCAGCGAGGCGGAGCGGATCCGCGACGAGCTTCTGGAGGCGGCGGGGGAAGGCGCTGTCGGCGTCTACGCGCCTCGCGACCGCGAGGGCGTGGATGCGTTCTGGCGCTGGCGGTCCGGGCTGGCGTTCGCCGTCCTTGCGCGGCGCGGCGGCGTGGTCGCGGAGGACATCGTCGTCCCGCTCGATCGGGTCGAGGAGGCGATGGGGGAGACGCTCGCAATCGGGAGGAAGCACGACCTCATCGGGCTCTCCTTCGGTCACGCGGGCGACGGAAACCTGCA
This sequence comes from Actinomycetota bacterium, assembly GCA_046723985.1. Taxonomy (GTDB): domain Bacteria; phylum Actinomycetota; class Thermoleophilia; order Gaiellales; family Gaiellaceae; genus DATBLE01. The sequence goes on from JBKOVQ010000021.1 coordinate 12,422, forward strand.
CTCGGCGTTCCTCGTCGCCCCCGAGGATCCCGACGAGCTCCGCCGCGCGGCGCTCGCCGTCGACGACCTGTTCGATCTGGCGGTCCGGCTCGGCGGCTCCGTCTCGGGCGAGCACGGTCTGGGTCTGCTGAAACGCGGCCAGCTCGCGCGCCAGTGGCAGCCGCGGGCCTTGGACCTCCATACCGAGATCAAGCGCATCTTCGACCCGAAGAACCTGCTCAACCCCGGCAAGAAGCTCGCCCGGCCGCTCCCCGGCGACCAGCACCTCCCGCTTGGCACGCGGAGTTGAGCTTGTAACACAGTGTTACTTGTAGGTTCGGCGCGGAGAGGTGACACGGCCGTGACAGGTTGGGGGCGAGGATTCGGGGGTGGTGACGATGGCGCCGCGGATCTCGGGTCGGTTGATCGAGGCGATCGTTCGGTTCGACGATCCGGGTCGGCCGATCGCGGAGA
>JBKOVQ010000274.1:0-13990 GCA_046723985.1 Actinomycetota bacterium
AGGGCTTCCGCCGCTTCGTCGTCGTCAACGGCCACGCCGGCAACTCGACCGCCACCGGCCCGCTCGCGGAGTGGGCCCGGTTGCGCCCCCGCGCTAGGCTCGTCTTCCACGACTGGTGGATGCCCGCCCCGGTGGCGGCCGTCATCGCGGAGATCGGCCCCGACGGGAGCCACTCGAACTGGCTGGAGAGCCTGCCCTGGACGCGGGTCCCGGGCGTCGAGCCGCCGGTCGAGCAGAAGCCTGTGATCGACCCGGCGCTCGTCCGCGACGAAGACCCGACGGCGAACCGCATCCTCCTCGAGGACGGCTCCTACGGTGGCATCTATCGCCGCTCGGACGAGGAGATGTTCCGCCTGTGGGAGGTCGCGGTGGCGGGGGTGCGGCAGGCGGTCGAGGACGTTCGGGCCTAGAGGGCGCTCACACTTCGAGGCCGTAGACGCTGCGGGCGCGCTCCTCGCTGAGGTACCCGTTCCGCAGGTCGTCGAGGACGTACTCACGCGGTCGTCGGTGCGGGTCGCCGTACCCGCCGCCGTTGCCGGTGTGAATCCGGATGACGTCACCCTCGTTCACCTCGAGCGCGGTCACGACCGCGTACTCCTCGACCGTGCCGTTCGCGCGGATCACCTCGGCGTAGTTCGGCGAGCCTTCCTGCCCGCCCTCGAGCGCCCACGGCAGGTGCTTGTTGCGCGTGAAGGCACAGGTGTAGAAGCACCCGTTCGACCGCACGCGGTACTCCAGCACGATCCCCTTGCCGCCGCGGTGCTCGCCCTCCCCGCCCGGCGCGTCGTTCAGCGTCAGCCGGTCCACGTAGAGGCCGTAGCGTGCCTCGGCGACCTCGGCCGGGCAGTTGAACGTGTCTCCGTGGAATCCGCTGAACATCCCGCTGTTCCCGTCCCGGTAGGCCGACCCGCCCCAGCCCCCGACCTGCGGCTCCACGATCGTGAAGTGCCTGCCGGTGTCGGGGTGAGGGCCGCCGATGAACGTGCCGCAGATCGACGCGAAGCTCCCGGCGGGCAGTCGGTCGCCGAGGTGCGGTGCGAGGCACCGCCAGATCACGTCGTAGAGCCGGATCTCCACCTCGTAGTACGTGGCGAAGGCAGCGGGCGGCCTCGGATCGAAGACCGACCCCGGGCGGGTGAGTAGACTCAACGGCCGGAAGTGCCCGGCGTTCGCCGACGCGTGTGCGCCGGTAACGTTCATAAAGGCCATCTGCGCCGCCACCATCGTCCCGTCGCGGGAGGCGTTGTTCGGGCCCGGGTCCTGGTCGGGATTGTCGCGCAGGTCGACGACGAACTCGTCGTCACTGATCTCGATGATCACGCTGTACACGGCGCCGCTGTCCTGCTCCTCCGCGAGGCTGAACCGTCCCTTCGGTAGCTCGCGAAGCGCGCGGCGGGCGACCTGCACGCCGTAGTCCATGAACGTCCGCAGCGCGGTCGTGAACATCTCGAGGCCGTACTTCTGCACGAGGTCCGCGATGCGGCGCTCCCCGACCCGCGCTGCGGCGATCCCGGCCCACATGTCGCCCTGCAGGAAGTCCGGAAGCCGGCTGTTGACCTTCATGATCTCGATCACCGGCTGGATCGGCTGCCCCTCCGAGACCAGCTTCACGCCCGGCAACCGGAGGCCCTCCTGGAAGATCTCCTTCGCCTCGTTCGAGATCGACCCCGGGACCATCCCGCCGACGTCGTTCCAGTGGGCGATGTTCGCCGTCCAAGCGACGAGCTCGCCCTCGGCGAAGACGGGCATCGCCAGGACGACGTCGTTTAGGTGCGTCACTCCGCCGTAGAAGGGGTCGTTGGTGGCGAAGATGTCGCCCGGGCGGATCGGCTCCCGTCGATTGAGCTCGATGATCCGCCGGACCGCCTTGTCCAGCACGCCGACGAAAGCGGGGATGCCGGCTCCCGACGACGCCAGGTTGCCGTCGGCATCGGTGATCCCGGTGCCCATGTCGAGCACCTCGTAGATGATCGCGCTCATCGCCGTCTTCCGGAACGCGGCGAACATCTCGTCGCTCGCCGCCTGCAGCGAGCTCTGGATGATCTCGAGCGTGATCGGGTCGGCTGCCCGGTCGGCACGCACCGTGCTCACCGCTCACCGTTCTCACGCCGATCGAGGGCGAGCGAGACGATTAGGTTCCCGTACTCGTCCACGGTGACGTCGTTGCCGGGATGGACGACGACCGTGCTGCCCCTGGTCTCCACGATCGCCGGGCCGCGGAATCCCATCCCGGGCGCGAGCAACTCGCCCTCGTAGACATCGGCCTCGTGGACCCCCTCGGTGGCGTAGTCGACGCTGCGGCAGCCCTTGAGCGCGTCGGCGAGGGTCCCGTCCCCGGCCGGCAGGTGCGTCGGCGAGAGCTTGCCGACCTCGGCGACGGCGACGACATGCGCGCCGACGAACTCGACGGGGGCGTCGAGCCGGTACGTGTACTCCCGCTGGTACACACCGTGGAACGTCTCGCAGATCTCCTTCACGGCCGCGGCGTCGATCTCGCCCTTCGGGAGCGGCACCTCGACGCTGTGCTCCTGGTTCTCGTACCGCAGGTTGCCGAACCGGAGGAACCGCACCTGATCCGCGGACACGCCCTCGCCCGCGAACTGCTCCAGCGAGGTCGCCGCGATCTCCTCGAGCAGCGCGCCGACCCGCTCCGCGTTCTCCGCGTTCAGCGCCGTCAGGCGCGTGACGAAGTAGTCACGGCGCAGGTCGCTCATCAGCATGCCCCACGCGGAGAAGACGTCCGCCGCGCGCGGGATCACGACCTTGTGGATACCGAGCTCCGCCGCGAGGGCCACCGCGTGCATCCCGCCGCCGCCGCCGAAGGCGACGAGCGTGAAGTCGCGCGGGTCGTAGCCGCGGTTCACCGAGACCAGCTTGAGTGCGTTGATCATGTTGTTGTTCGCGATCCGCACAACGCCGCGTGCAGCCTCGGTCACGTCGGTATCGAGCTTGCGCGCGAGATTGCCGAGCGCCCGGTCGACCGCCTCCATGTCCGCGGGGATCTCGCCTCCGCAGAAGTAGTCGGGGTTGATCCGCCCGAGCGCCAGATTGGCGTCCGTCGTGGTCGCCTCGGTTCCGCCGCGACCGTACGACGCCGGCCCGGGTATCGCTCCCGCCGACTGCGGACCGACGTGCAGCCGCCCGAAGTCGTCGACCCACGCGATGCTGCCGCCGCCGTTCCCGATCTCGACCACGTCCACGACCGGGACCTGGATCGGGTACCCAGAAGACCGGCGGCTTCGCTCGACCCAGTAGTCCGAGATGATCTTCACGTGCCCGCCCTCGACCAGTGAGCACTTCGCGGTCGTGCCGCCGATGTCCAGCGCGAGCACGTTCGGGTTGCCGATCAGGCGACCGAGCTCCGCCGCCCCCCAGAACCCGCTCGCCGGTCCCGACTCGACCATGGTGATCGGGATCTGCTTCGTCTTCTCGAGCGAGTCGACGCCGCAGTTCGACTGCATGATGTAGAGCTGTCCCGCGAACCCGTCGTCGTGCAGCCCGCATGCGAGGAGGCTCAGGTAGCGCTCTGCGACCGGCTGCACGTACGCGGAAAGCACGGCCGTGCTCGTCCGCTCGTACTCGCGCCACTCCCGGCTGATCTGGTGCGAGGCGACGGCCGAGACCTCGGGCCACAGCTCCCGGAGGCGCGCCAGAACCGCCTGCTCGTGGCGCGGGTCGGCGTACGAGTGGAGCAGGCAGACCGCGACCGCTGCGACACCCTCGGCGCGGAAGTCGGCCACGATCTCCGGCAGGCCGCCGAGATCGAGCGGCTCGCGCTCCTCGCCCGTCTGCGACATCCGGCCCGGCACCTCGCGCCGGAGGTGACGGGGCACGAACGGCGGCGGCTTGACGTAGTGGAGGTTGAAGAAGTCGGGCCGGTTCCCGCGGGCGATCTCCAGGGAGTCGCGGAAGCCCTCGGTGGTGATCAACGCCGTCTTCACGCCCTTGCGCTCGGTGAGCGCGTTGATCACCAGCGTCGTGCCGTGGGCGAGGAACGCGATCTCGTCCAGCGCGACCCCGCTCTTCCGCAGCACGTTCATCACGCCTTGCTCGTAGTCGGGCGGCGTGGTGTCGGACTTCGCCGTGACGATCTCCTGCGCGCCGGTCTCCGGATCGGCGGAGAAGTAGACGAGGTCGGTGAAGGTGCCGCCGACGTCGGTGGCGGCGCGGATCGTCCCTGCCCTCACTCGGCCGCTCCTTCGGCGAGGTTGCGGCGCTTCGCCTCGGCGGCGAACCTCGCCGCCAGGTCGTCCAGCCAGGCCACGAACGCCGCCCGGTCGCTCATGATCTTCTGTTTCTCCCGCTCCAGCTCCGGCTGGACGGCGGCGAGGAAGTCGTCGTCGAACGAGCCCGCGATCAACCGGTCGACGGCGTCGATCATGCGGAACGGCGCGTAGATCGCCGGCTCGTCGACCACGTCCCGTGCCGAGATGACGAGGAAGGTCGCGAGCCGGAACGCGGCCGGGTGCATCCTCTCCGTCAAGGCCGCGCCACCTCCAGCTCCTCGCCCTCCCAGGCGTTTCGGAACGCGACCTGTCGCGGCGCCCTCGGGGCGATCGAGGGAGTCGCCGCGGGGCGGCCGACCGCGGCTAGCCAGTCGACCCGGACGGAAGCCGGCGCGTCGAAGACGGCGCGTAGCGCTGCCTCGTTCGAGCACCGGAACAGGTAGCAGCCGAGGCCGAGCGCGACGGCCGCGAGCGCGATGTGCTCGGCCGCGGCGCCGGCGTCGATGCGAGAGAGGTGCTCGGCGCCCTGGCTCCCCATCAGCGCCTCCGCCTTCTGAACGTCCGTGAGCACGGCGATGATGGCCGCCGGGAGGGTGCCGATGTAGCTCGGGGTGACCTCGACCACGGTCTTCACGAGCCGGGGATCGTCCACCACGAGCAGGAAGCGCGAGGGCTCGTTCCCGCCCGCGGGGGCACGCGTCGCAGCCCACACAAGCATCTGGAGCGTCTTCGCGTCGAGCGGGGCGAGGTCGAAGTACCGGTGCATCCGACGCCGCCGCATCGCCTCGAAGACGTCCATCATGCTCGGCCGGCGTCGAACGGGACCGTCGTCACCGGCGCAGCTCTCGGATCTCGAGCGTCTCCCGGTCGAGAACGACGCCGTAGTCGCGCTCCGCCCCCTCGACGCTGACGTAGCCGTCGAGCACGTCGCCGCGCACACGCTCCGGGTCGCGCTCGAACGGGTCCCCGAAGCCACCGCCTCCACCGGTGCGCAGCTCGAACATGTCGCCCGTCTGGAGCTGGAGCGAGTTCACCTTCAGCAGGTGCCGCTCGTCCCGGCGGCCCTCGTTGACGACGACGTCCGGGCCGACCCCGGTCCCGCCCCCGAACAAGCCCCAGCCCGGAGTGACGGAGCGCTCGAACCAGAGGAAGAGCCGCGTGGGCGCCTCGAGGTCGAAACGGCGGTAGACGCCGCAGCCGCCGCGGAAGCGCCCGGGCCCGCCGGTGTCGGTGCGGAAGCCATAGCCGCGGATGACGATCGGCCACTTGCTCTCGGCGATCTCGACCGGGTAGTCCTTGAAGGCGCCGTTGACATTGTTGATCAGCCCGTCGGAGCCGTCCCCGCCCTCGAACCCGCCCCACCCGCCCGGGTGCGGGGCGTTCATCAGGTAGCGCTCGCCCCCGCGGCGCGGGTCGTGGCCCTCGAGGTAGGCAACCATCGAATCGCCGTAGTGGGCGCCGGCGGCCGTCTCGGGCATCGCCGGCGAGAGCGCCTTCACGATCAGGTCGATCAGCAGGCCGCAGGGCGTGAAGTACCACTGGCAGGCGGCCGGCTCCTCGGCGGCGAAGATCGTCCGAGGCGGCACCTTCACCTCCAGCGTCTTGAATGTCCCTCCGTCGACGGGCCGTTCGGGGTGGATCAGCAGCTTGAAGGCGACGCGGCAGCCCGAGACCGCCTGCGCGAGGCCGCAGTTCACCGGCCCCTCGGTCTGGGGCGACGACCCCTCGAGGTCGATCGTCATCCAGTCTCCCTCGACGTCGATGCGCACGTGTACGGGAACCGGCCCGTGGCCGAGCGCGTCGTCGTCGAGGCACCCCTCCGCCTCGTAGGTGCCGTCCGGGATCGCCGCGACGGCCGCGCGCTCGAGCTCCTCCGACTGCCGGTAGATCTCCTCGCGGGCGTCGGCGTACGCCTTGTAGCCGAAGCGGTCGAGAATCGCCTGGAAACGCGCTTCCCCCGTCCGGCAGGCCGCCACCTGGGCGTTCATGTCGCCGACGAGCGAGTACCCGAAGCGGCTGTTGCGCCGCAGCAGGTCGATGATGTCCTCGCGCGGCTCGCCCCGGTCAAAGAGCCTGGTCGGGGCCCAGCGCACGCCCTCCTGGAAGGTCTCGCGCGAGTCCATCGCCCCGCCGGGGTCCTTGGCGCCGACATCGAGCCAGTGCGCCCGCGTGGCGGTGAAGCCGACGAGCTGCTCCCGCCAGTACACCGGTCCGAAAATGGTGGCGTCGTTTAGATGCGTGCCCGTCATGTACGAGTCGTTCATGTAGAAGACGTCGCCCGGCCGGAACGCCTCCCAGCCGAGCCGTTCTGCGGTGACCTTCACGCAGACCTCGAGGTTGCCAAGGAAGAGGGGCACGCCGAGCGACTGGCCGAGGACGGCTGCGTCCTCGTCGAGGATCGCGACCGCGCAGTCCTTGCCTTCGTAGATGATCGGCGTGTACGCGCTGCGCATCAGACTCGCGTTCATGTCCTCCGCGCAGGTGACGAAGGCGTTGCGGATGATCTCGGTCGTGATCGGGTCGGCGGCGGTCGTCACGGACACGCGTTTCATCTCCTCGTGATGAGTAGGTTGCCGAGCTCGTCGACGGCCGCGGCGTGCGCGGGCGGCACGACCGTGGTCGCGCTCTCCTCGACGATCACCGCCGGCCCGTCCCAGCGCGTGCCGGGGAGCAGCCGATCGCGGTCGAGGACGGCCGTGTCGTGCGGCCCGCCGTCGAACACCACCGGCCGCCTGTCGATCAACGGGTCGGCCGCATCCTCCGGTGCCCGGAAGGGGGCGGCCGCGATCCCGACGCGGCCCATCGCCGCCACGCGAAGGTTGACGAACTCGACGGGCGCATCCGGTGTCGAGTGCCCGTAGCGCGTGTGGTGCGCGTCGTGGAAGGCGCGGCCGATCTCGTCATGCCGGATCTCCTCGCCGACCGACACCGAGACCGAGTACTCCTGGCCGACGTAGCGCATGTCCGTCGAGCAGACGAAGTAGCGGGCGCCGGCGTCGACTCCCTCCGCCTCGAGCATCGCCGCGCCCTCGTCCTCGAGCGTCCGGAAGCCCTCTGCGAGTGCGGTGGGGTCGAGGCTCGCGAGCGGCCGGTAGAAGCTCCGCACGACGTCGTGGCGGATGTCGGTTTGGAGCATCCCCCACGCCGAGAACGTCCCCGGGCTCCACGGGACGACGACCTCGGCGATGTCGAGCTCCTCGGCGAGCCAGACGGCGTGCATCGGCCCCGCGCCCCCGAAGGCGACGAGCGAGAACTCCCGCGGATCGATTCCCTGCTTGACCGTGATCGTCCGCATCGCGTCGGCCATCTTGGCGTTGATGATCGCGAGCATTCCCTCGGCGAAGGCCGAGTCGTCGAGTCCGATCTGCGAGGCGATCGAGGAGAGCGCGCGTCGGGCCGCGTCCTGGTCGAGACGCATCCGCCCGCCAAGGAAGTAGCCGGGGTCGAGCCGCCCAAGGAGGAGGTTCGCGTCGGTGACAGTCGGCTCGGTGCCGCCGCCGCCGTAGCAGGCGGGGCCAGGGTCGGCGCCCGCGCTTTGCGGCCCGACCCGCAGACCGCCGGCCTCGAGCCACGCGAGCGATCCACCGCCCGCGCCGATCGTGTGGATGTCGACGAGCGGCATCATCACCGGCAACCCTTCCAGCTCCGTCTCGGTGGATACCGTCGGCTGCCCGGCGACGACGAGGCTGAGGTCGAACGACGTTCCGCCCATATCGATGCACAGGAGGTTGGGCCGCCCGGTCGCGCGCGAGAGAGCGGCGCCACCGATCGAGCCGCCGACCGGGCCGGACAGAAGCGTCTGGACCGGCTGGGCGCCATGGGAGGTCGTGATCCCGCCGTTCGACTGCATGACGTAGAGCGTGCTCGGGACGTGCAGGCGCTCGAGCTCGCCTTCGAGCGCCGTCAGGTAGCCCTCGACGCGGGGTGCGATGTAGGCGTTCAGGACGGCTGTGGACGCGCGCTCGTACTCACGCCACTCGCGGGCAATCTCGTGGGAGAGCGTCACCGAGAGCCCGGGGCACTCGCGGCGGAGGATCTCGCGCGTCTGCAGCTCGTGAGCCGGGTTGACGAAGGAGTGGATGAGGCAGACGGCGACGGCCTCCACTCCTTCCGAGGCGACCTTCTCCACGATCGGTCGCAGGTTCGCCTCGTCCAGCGGCGTCTCGACGCTTCCATCCCAGCGCATCCGCTCCGTGACCTCGAGCACGTCACGCCGCGGGACGAGTCGCTTCGGCTTCCGGTACCGGAGCGCGTAGAGCTTCTTCCGGTCGTGCCGGGCGATCGAGTAGGCGTCCCGCAGGCCCCTGGTCATCAGCAGGAGGACCCGTGTCCCTTTCCGCTCGAGGAACGCGTTCAGCCCCACGGTCGTGCCGTGGACGAAGAAGTCGACCGTCGACGCATCGTCGACGACCTGTGCGAGGCCGGCCAGAACACCCTCGGCTGAATTCGTCGGCGTCGAGAGGACCTTGCCCGACGTCGTGTGTCCTGCCTCCTCGTCGAGGACAACGAGATCGGTGAAAGTCCCGCCGATGTCGGCGGCGACGCGGTAGCTCACGCCCTGACCCCCGCGAGAGCCTCCTCGACGATCCCCTCGAGCTCGCGCCGCTCATGCGAATCGAGCGTACGCAACGGTGCGCGGACATCCTCGCGCACCGGTACCCCGCGCAGGCCGAGCACCGTCTTCAGCGCGGCCTGGAAGGGAAAGCGCTGGACCGCCGCGCGCAGCTCACCCGCGCGCGCGGCCGCCTCCTCCGTCGGGCTCGCAACGGCGGCGGAAACCACGTCCGGAAACGCCGCCGCGAGCGCCGACACCGCTTCGGGCGGCACCTCGTAGCCGGTTCGGGCGGCGAACTCGTAGAGGTAGAACGGCAGGGGGAACGCGGCGCGTGCGGCCTCGGTGAAGTGGCGGACCATCGCCTGCTCGTCGATCGCGAAGTACGGTGGTCCGATCACGGCGACGCCGTCGGGGCCGATCTCGGCAGCGTAGGTGGCGAGGGCAACCGTGTCGGCCGTCGTCTGCGCGCCGCAGTGGACGAACACCGCCAGCTCCTCGGGCGCGGCTTCGACGAAGCGCTCGGCCACGCGCCTGCGTTCGAAGACGGTGAGCAGGATGCCCTCGCCGGCGGTGCCGAGCGCGAGGACGCCGCGCATGCCCCCTCCACCAGGAACGCGACGCTCGGTCCGATCGCCTTCTCGTCGAGCGCAGCTCCCCCGTCGCGGAGGGACGTCACCGACGCCGCGAAGGCACCGCCGAGCTCAGCCACGGTGGACCTCCTCGTAGAAGCCGCCGTGGGCGACGTGCTCGGCCAGGAACGGCTCGAGCGCCGCGGACAGCTCGGCCCTGACCGGGTTGTCGAGCCAGCCCTGATAGGCGTCGCTCGACTCCCATTCGACGACGACGAGGAACGGCTCTCCCGCCGCGAGCGGCCGCAACACGCGGCCGTCCAGGAACCCGCCGCTCTCGTGCGAGTGCTCGAAGACCCGGATGTCGGCGAACGTCCGGACAAACTCCTCCTCGGCGCCGGCCCTGACCGCGATGGGAAGCACGGAGACGATCACGGGCCGGACTCCGCGAACTCGGTCGGAGGCGATTCGTAGTAGGGCAGCGAGACGACGCGCGGCTCGTACGTGCCTGCTTCACGGCACGACCGGACGTGCCGGGCGATCTCGTCGAGCGTCGCGAACCACACGTCCCCGTGGCCGAGCATCTCCTCGACCAGCTCCGCCCACGCCAGGAGCCGCGCCGGACGTCCCGACACGTGGGGATGCCAGATCGTGATCCAGAGCCCCCCGAGCTCGCGGGCCGCCTCCAGCTCGGCCCGAAAGAGCTCAACCGCGGCGCTCGGGGACTTCGGCTGGTTGAACGTGCCCAGGTCGGGGACGAAGGCGTAGTGCGGCCAGTCGGAGAGCGTCATGTCGATCGGCAGCTCGATCAACTCCCCTCCGCCTGCCTCGACCACGAAGGGCACGCTGTCACTGAGCAGCGACGAGTCGTACAGGAAACCCTCCTCGACGAGCCAGGCGGCCGAGCGGCTCGACAGCGCCGCGTACGGGACGCGGGAGCCGGTCGGGCGCGAGCCGGTGAAGCGCTCGATCAGCTCGATGCCGCGGTGAAGCTCGTCCAGCTCCTGCTCGGGCGTGAGCTCGTTCGGAGCCTCGTGGAGGTAGCCGTGGTACGCGATCTCGTGGCCGCCCGCGACCACCGGCTCGCACATCGCCGGGTAGCGATCGATGCACCACCCGCAGACGAAGAACGTCTGGCGGATGCCGAGGCTGTTCAGGACCTCGACGATCCGCGGCAGGGCGACCTCGTCGTGGCGGAGCCAGGACAGGGCGGCGTAGAGCTCGAAGCCGCGGTCGCGGCGGCGGTGGAGCACGAGCGAGTCGGCATCGACGTCCCAGCTCACGCAGGCGGCGCACCGCTTGCCGTCCGGCCACGGGATGCCGAAGGTGGGAACGACTGTCACGTCCGCGTCCTCCGCGCCCAGGCGTCGAGCGAGACCGCGGCGAGCAGGATCACGCCCTTGAAGACGGCCTGGTAGACGGGCTGGACGTTGAGCAGGTTGAAGCCGTTGCCTAGCATCTGCAGGAAGAAGGCGCCGAGCACGGCGCGCCAGATCGCCCCCTCGCCGCCGAGAATCGAGATCCCGCCGAGCACCACGGCCGTGATCGCGTTGAAGGTGTTGCCGAGGTTGTCCGCGTCGGCCTGGGCGGTGCCGACTTCGGAGGCCAGGATCACGCCGGCGATACCGGCCGAGAGCCCCGAGATCGCGAACGTGCTCGCCTTGACGACGCCGACCCGGACGCCGGAAAGGCGTGCCGCCTCCGCGTTCCCGCCGACGGCGTAGATGTACCGTCCGAGTGCCGTTCGGGAGAGCAGGAATCCGCAGAAGAGAGCGAAGCCGAGCCAGACGAAGATCGGGTAGTTGACGCTTCCGAACGTGCCGAGCCCGAGCGTCGCCCACGACTCGGCGCTGATCGAGATGAGGAAGCCGCCGGTGACGGCGACCGAGATCCCGTAGACGATGAAGTTCGTCGCCAGCGTGGCGATGAACGCATTCACCCGCCCGACCGTGACGAGAACCCCGTTCATCACCCCGAAGCCGAGCCCGGTCAGCGCGCCGAGGATCATCGCGGGCCAGAGCGGAACCCCTCCAGCGACGAACGCCTTGCCGGCGATCACGGCCGAGAACGACGCGATCGCCCCCACCGAAAGGTCGAAGCCGCCAGCGATGAAGACGAGCGCGCCCCCGCAGGCCATGATGCCGATCGGTGCCGCCTGGAAGGCGAGGTTGAGCAGGTTGTCCTTCGTCAGGAAGACGTCGCTCGTGATCGAGAGCGTGACGAAGAGCGCCACGAACGCCACGACGATCCCGTAGGAGCGCACGACCGAGAGATCGAAATGGCGCAGGCCCCCGCGGGGCGTCTCAGCAGTCGTGTCGACACCGCCCACGCTCATCGCTCCTCCTCCTGGTCCGGAGAAGACGCCGGCGCGCCTGCTCCCCCACTGCCGTCGGCCTCGGTCGCGAACGCAGCCCGGAGGAGCGCGTCCTCGCTCATCTCGTCGGCGCCCAGCTCGGCGACGATCCTCCCGCCGCGCATCACGATCACGCGGTGCGCCAGGCCGAGCACCTCTTCGTGCTCGGACGAGATCAGGAGAACCGCCGTGCCCTCGGCGGCGAGCGAGTGGATCAGCTCGCAGATCGCCCGCTTCGCGCCCACGTCCACTCCCCGGGTAGGCTCGTCGGCGATGAACACGCGCGGGGTGCGAAACAGCCACTTCGCGAACAGCACCTTCTGCTGGTTGCCGCCCGAGAGCGTGTCCAGCCTGGCCGCAGGCCCCTTCGCGCGAACGTCCACCCGCTGCATGAGCGAGCGCACCCGGCGACGCTCGCCGCGCCTGCCGACGACGCCGGCCCGACTCACCTCTCCGAGGTGCGGCAGCGAGACGTTGTCCACGATCGACCGCAGCATCAGCAGACCCTGTGCTTTCCGATCCTCGGGGAGCATCACGATGCCTGCGTGGACGGCGTCGCTCGGCCTGCGGATCTTGACCGGCTTGCCCTCCACCTCGATCTCGCCAGAGTCGCGCGCGTCGGCGCCGAAGATCGCCCGCGCCACCTCGGAGCGGCCGCTACCGATCAGCCCGGCGAGGCCGACGATCTCGCCGGCGCGGATCTCGAACGAGACCTGATCGATGGCGCCCGAGCGGCTCAGGTGCCGTGCGCTGAAGACGACGGGTGCGTCCAGCGGAGGCACGGTCTTGTCGGGGAACGCCAGCTCGAGCGAGCGGCCGAGCATCGCCGAGACGAGACGCTCGGGGGTCTCGGCGGCCGCCGGGTTCGTCTGGACGAGCCGTCCGTCGCGAAGGACCGTGACCGAGTCGACGAGCGCGAGGACCTCGTCGAGGAGATGGGAGACGTAGATGATCGTCGTGCCGCGGTCGCGCAGCCGACGCACGACGTCCAGCAAGCGCTCTGCCTCGTCGGTCGTCAGCGCCGACGTCGGCTCGTCCATCACGACGAGGCTTGCCCGGCGGGCGATCGCGCGCAGGATCTCCACCTTCTGCTGGTCGGCCACCCTGAGCGTGCGTGCGAGCCGGTTCGGCGGAAGCTCGAGCTGCGCCTCCTCGACCAGCTGCGTCCACCGGCGGCGCATCGCCCGCTCGTCGATCACCCCGAGCCGCAGGGTCTCGATCCCGAGGAAGACGTTCTCGAGCACCGACCGGTGCGGCACGAGCGTGGGCTCCTGAGCGATCATCGTCACCCCGTCGTCGAGCGCGTCTCGCGGGGAGTGGTAGTCGACGCGCCGTCCGCCGACCCAGAGCTCGCCGCCGTCCGGGCGGTGGACGCCGGCGATGATCTTGCCCAGCGTCGACTTCCCGGCGCCGTTCTCGCCGACCAGCCCGTGGATCGAACCGGTCGCGACCTCGAGGTCGATCCCGCGCAGCGCGTGAACTCCACCGAAGTGCTTCTCGAGCCCCCGCGCCTCGACGTGGACCGCCGGCCGGCTCGCTGCAGCCGCAGCCGTCATCCGGCCGCCCCGACCAGGCCTGCGTCACGGAGCCGCTCGTGCGGGACGGCTGCCTTTCCGGCCTTGAACACTCCCGTGACCGAGCCGGGCGAGGCGAAGGCCGAGAGGTCGCCGGGATCCTCGTCGAGGACGATCGCGTCGAAGACGTAGCCCGGTGCGATCCGGCCGTACACGTCATCGACACCGCAGAGCTCGGCGCCGCCGATCGACGCGGCCAGCAGCGTCTCCTCGGTCGTCAGCCCGGCCTGCCGCATCAGGAGGAGCTCCTCGAGGTTGTTGCCGTGCTGCTCGCGCATGATGTAGTCGGTGCCGATGGCCATCCGGATGCCGTGCTCCTTCGCCAGCCGGACGGCGCCGCCGAGCTCTAGCCCGAAGTCGAGGATCTTCTTGCATTGCGGCGGGGTCAGCCTGCCGGCCTTCGCCCATTCGAGGGTATCCCGCATCGCCGACAGGGTCGGCACGAGCCAGCACCCGGCCTCGGCCATGAGCGTCGCCTGCTCCTCCGTGAGGAAGCCGCCGTGCTCGATCGAGCGGACGCCCGCCCGGACGGCGTTGTCGAGACCCTCGCCCCCGTAGGCGTGGGCGGCGACATGCCGGCCCTTGCGCGAGGCTTCGAAGACGGCGGTCTCGATCTCCTCGAGCGTGAACTGCGGCTCGAGCGGGTGGTCGTGGTCGGAGACCTGGCCGCCGGTGGTCGCGAGCTTGACGAAGTCCGCCCCGGACCGCAGCAC